>JBHHZW010000069.1:0-8634 GCA_046758305.1 Bacteroidota bacterium
ACGGAAAGTGGCCCGGAGCAACAGGGATGCCGTCATCATCGGAGAACCGGGAGTGGGAAAGTCGACGGTTGCGTATGCAATCCACCAGAGCACGAAGGGCACTCAACCAAAGGGATTCGTGTCGTTGTGTCCCGTGAATGTTTCTGATGATGACTTTCGGAAATTTGTCACGGGTGAGGCTACAGTGCCGAAGGGGGCCACGATGCTATTTGAAGAAATTGAGGGATTTACATTCTTGTCACAGCTTCAGATCGTGAAGTTTCTCGTGGAGCGAAAGTCGAAACTCGCGACTCGGGTTATCTGTACGATGACTGAGAGTCTGGATTCGCTTTTGCATCGCAGAGAGTTGAACGAATCACTTGGAGAACGTGTCAAAGATTTCTATGCCATCGAAGTGCTGCCGCTGCGAGACAGACCGGAAGATGTACCACACCTTGTCCGCTGTTTTGTTGACACAGCGTGTGGTGACCTCAGGATCAGACCGAAAGCACTCGACGTGAACACGCTCGAATTCCTCATGAACAGAGATTGGAAGGAGAATATCCGTGAACTCAAAGCCGTGGTCGAGAAGGCCGTCCTCTCCTCGGAGGGCAGCATGTTGACACTTCCCCAAGAGGTTGTCGATGAGCTTGGCCAGGTCCAGGGTATCCTTGCTAATCTCGCGGACCGGCGCAGGTTCTCGCTCGACAGTTCGCTCGAAAACCTGGAGAGGACAATCATCGAGCGTTCGCTCGAAAAGTTCGAGTACAATCAGACGAGGGTAGCCGAAATGTTGGGGGTCACCGAGGCAAACCTGCGGTACCGATTAAAGAAGTTCTCGATCGCTTCCTCACGCACACGCTTATAGGACTCTTTTCCGAGTATGCTCAGGAAACACAGCCCGCGACTTTGTCGGGGCGAGTCGGATCCACGATAGCGGAGCGCGTCACCCGCGGTGAAAGTTTTCAGGAGTATTTGTTGAGATTTTGAGAATTACCTCCAAGAGAGAGAAGACGCGAGGCTTCTGAAATCCGATCCCGTGATTTTGAACCTGCAGAGCGACGTCAACCGGATACGACTACGGATTCAACTCCGGTGGTCCTCATCCGGCATATCCATCGAATGTCACCTCACAGTTGGCTCCGCATCTCACAGATTTTCTTTAACGTACCGGGCAATCACCGGCGCGGATGCCCTGGATCTTTCCTCTGTGTCCCGGGCCACGCTGCATCGCGTTTCGGTTCTTGCTGCGTTTCTTCCTGGCCGTGTTGGCTGCTGTGCTCTTTCCGCTGTTCCATCCGTCGTCACGGCTGTTCGTGACGTTCCCTTGGCAAGCTGGTGGGCTTGTCGGTTCTATCACCGTTCCCCTTTCGCCTTGCTTAGCGTTCGCCTGGGCTTGTGCGCTTGTCAGTTTGCAGGCGTCCTTCAGCTCTGGTATTCTCTTCACCGCCTATCCGTGCAGCTAGTAGACCGATGCTTCCAGAGAATACACCTGCTAGCTAACGCAGATGCAAGGGTATGTGGCGAAGCTCTCCGGGCCGCTGCAGGATCGTCTCGAGCCCGAGACGCAAGTGACAATGTGGACACCCGGCATAAGGACGGTCAAGGAGGCGGTTCTGGAAATAGGCTCATTTGCCGGAATCGGCCAGCGTCCTAGTTTGGCCCTCTAGCTATCTCACTTCTTATTAAGTCTACCAATTCTTGTCCAAGTATAAAGATCTCTTATCCAGCTCGATATTCAAAAGTGAAATTTTTGCGAATTTTCTTGACAACATTCAAAACCTTTCATATATTTTCGTAATATTTTTCGGGCACGTTGCTTCTTCATGGATGTGAGAAGCTATGCAAAGAACCTCCCCATGCTATTCTCTTATTCCTCAGTCCGTTATTTCTTGCCTGGAATCGAAAATCTGCTCGGGTCATTCGGATAGTCCATATCCAGACGATCCAGACTACTATGGGTTGAGACAGATCATGCTCTCCCGAGTTGTGGTGAGGGTTCTCAGTCGCGATAAAACTAAGACATCACCCTGGTCCATCTGTGCAGGATTAATGTATTCAAGTGGCGACGGCCATGAGGGAACGGATTGACACGCCGCGAGGACGCTATTACTCCACCAGGCAAGTGTCCTCGATGCTTGCAGTCAACTCGTCTACCGTGAAGCGCTGGGCCGACTCGGGTAAGCTGCGCTGCTTCAAAACCCCAGGAGGGCACCGGAGATTTACAGCGGACCGTATCCTCGCATTCATTGAAAACTTCAAGTACAACGCAGGATCACCGCAAAGCGGGACAGCTCAGCGCTTGGAAATAACGTTGGGGCACGCGATTGATTTTCTTGTTGCGAAAAAGGACTACCACTTACTGCAAGAAGTCTGCTTCGCCGATGCGCTGCAGGGAGACCACGAAAGCTTTAAAAGACTCCTTGTCAAGTGTAGATTGGAGGCGAACATTCCACTGACAGTGATCTACGACGAGATAGTCTCCAAAACAATCAACGAAATCAAGCATCTTGGTCAAGAGGGAAAACTAGATCCCGAGCAACAAGAAGAGGTGATCAAGACTATTCTCGAAGCCTTTGTTGGGTTGAGGGACCTCCCGTAGTGTCGATTGCTGGACCAAAACTGCTGGAAAAAGGTCCCAAGTGAATATGATCAGAAAGGAACGATCTGTGCAGGAAAGGGGGCATTCGTTATGGTAGGAAAACTATTTCGTCTTCTCAAGGACACAGCTTTTCAATACCCGGCAGTCCTGTCAGGCTACATGATTTACATGTATTACTTCTTCGTGACCCTCGATTTCTACAAGAGCTTCAAAGTCGAACATCTTTCAAGCAGTGAGTTTCTCACGCATTTCGATGCCGTTTTATGGATGTGGCTCCTCTCGTATGCACTTGTCAAGATTCTCTCCTATCGTGAAGAGATGCATGTGCACGAAAAGTTGCTGCTAATACGGGACCAGCAGGCCAAGGAAGCAGAATGGAGATGCGATCAGTATGCAACCTACACGAAGCAGCTGAAAACTATGGTGAACGAGCCAATTGTAAAGGCTTTTCGATCCGTCGGGTTGATCCGACAGAAAGAAGGACTTGGACAAGTGCTCGACTCAAAGCTTAAGCAAGTTGACGAACAGTTACATGAAGTGTTCGGAGCTCTGGGTCGATTCTATTCGAACACGAATACCATTACGTCGCTGAAGTACCCTTCTTCAGAGTGTGGAAAGTAACGGTAGCCGTCAGGGGTGCGTCGTTGCTTTCTCCTCTTTTGAAGCGAGTTAGTATCGAAACTTTTCCAACGAAAAGAAGACTTGACTTCAGAAGTACGCTTCAGTACATCCGAGCAGTCGCACCTGATCATCAACACAAGGGTCCAAATTTCAAGAACATTGAATTAAGTTTCCGACCGTGTGCTTCACCTTGATCCAAGCATTGATGCCCGGTTGGAGGCGTGGTGTTAATGGGGGAGAATGAGCCAAAAGTGTTAAGGGTTCTGTTAGCACCTTGTCCAGAACTCCCGAAAACGGATTGATTAAGCAGAAAGGTCTCTGTCCCGAAGGGATGGACGAAGTCCCCTTTGGGGCTTTGCCACCTGTCACGTCCCGTCCCGATCCCGCTACGCGGGATCAGGAAGTCCCCTTCGTCCGCCACGCTTGGTGGCGGACCTGCCCTGCTCATAACAAAGATTCTTGATTTTTCTCATCTTCAGTAGAAAGCCAACAAAGTTACAGTTCCGTTAGCACCTCCCTGGTTTTTCCCACGAACTCCTCTGAGAGAACCGCGGGCGCAATGTGTCTTCTTAGTTCAAAAAGCCCGTGCGCTTCGACCATTCCCCGTTGCTAGAGGGCAAGGGTACAGCGAAAAAACGGGCGAAGAAAATTATTGCAACGATGGAAGAGTACGTCTGAATTGCCATCCACGCTTTCATTTCTCAGGAAAACACCTTAAGTTTCGGCACGAACGAGCAATCTCCGAAGAATTACGATCGTGAGTTTTGGCAGTGTACCACGCCGATCCGCGTACAGCTGAGTCATGGTCGGTGAGTTCGGCAAGACTTGGACAACAATTTTCGCATTAACTAGCCTTGGAGATCAGCGGATGTCACAATTCGAGGGTGTATTCTCCGTTTTGCCTACCCCGTTTACACCGGAGGGCCAGCTCGATAAGCAGAGCCTTGAGAAACTCATCGACCTCTTTCTTTCCGCCGGGGTCAATGGTCTGACGACATTGGGGGTCACCAGTGAGGTCGGGCGGCTGAGCGAGCGCGAACGTGCTCTCGTGCTCGGCACCGTGATGGCCAAAGTAGACGGGCGGGCGCCGGTTGTGGTAGGAACCACTTCCGACGGGGTGATGACTTGTATCGAGTACAGCAAGGCGGCCTCCTCGGAAGGTGCTGCTGCCGTGATGGTCTGCCCTCCTCGGATGCCAAAACCGAACTGGGAAGCGGTGGTGCGCCATTTTGGTACCTTAGCTGAGGCCGTGGACATTCCGATCATTATCCAAGACTACCCTCAGATTTCTGGGTATGCGACGGATCCGTGGCTGCTGGCGCGTATCGCCCGTGAAATCCCAGCGGCGCGGACCATTAAGATGGAGGATCCGCCGACGCCCTTCAAGATAGCCCGCACCCTCAACGAAGCAAACGACATCCCCTTACGGATCTTTGGCGGCCTTGGGGGAGTGTTCCTCCTCGAAGAGTTGATGGTGGGGGCAATAGGCACGATGACGGGATTTGCTTATCCGGAGATTCTTGTCGAGATTGTGCGACTCTTCCGGGCTGGTGATGTCGATCGAGCAGCTGACACGTTTTATCGCTGCGTTCCTCTGATGCGCTTCGAGTTCCAAGACGGCGTTGGAATGGCCATTCGCAAAGAGATACTCCGTCGGCGAGGTGCATTGGCGCACGCCACCGTTCGCCCCCCTGGAACCACGCTTGATGCCAGCACGCGCTTGGCTCTTGATCGGCTTCTGGACTGGCTCCGCAAGAATCAAAGTGCACCATGGATCCCGGACTGACGGGGAAGGTGGCAATGGTCGCTGGCGCGAGTCGGGGACTTGTAGGTCAGCTTCACGGTTCTTGCCGCGGGCATCGCTCGTGAGCGGGATTCTGCACTGAGGACATCCGCTCACTACGGACAAGTACGCTGCCTTCGCTGTCGAAGGATACCATCATGGGAATCACGCGGAGCATTCTGTTATGGGGCTCGCGGAGCCAGCAGCTGCGCGAAATACTTCCACGCTACCGCTTCGTCCGAAAAGCTGTTAGCCGTTTCATGCCCGGAGAGGAGATCGGCGCTGCACTTGAAGCTGCAGAGATACTGCGCGAGAATGGCATCGCCAGCATTTTAACCCACCTGGGGGAGAACGTTACCGAAGAAACCGAAGCAGACCAGATCACCCGCCACTACCGTGAGGTGCTTGATCACGTTAGGACACGGGGACTTGATTGCCAGATCTCGGTCAAACTGACGCAGCTGGGACTCGATCTCAGCCCGGAACTGGGCTATACGAACCTAAGATCAATTGCTGATCATGCCGCCGGATTGCAAAACTTCGTCTGGATCGACATGGAAGCGAGCGCCTACACCGACTTGTCGCTCGAGTTGTTCCGTCGCGCTCGGTCAGAGTATCCGAACATCGGCATTTGCTTGCAATCATACCTCTATCGGACTGCTCACGATCTGGACACGTTGCTTCCTTTGTCACCAGCCATTCGTCTGGTGAAGGGAGCGTACGCCGAACCAGAGAGTGTGGCGTTTCAAAAGAAGAAGGACGTGGATGCGAATTTTCTAGCGCTTGCCACGCAGTTGCTGGGCAAGGCTCGGCAGGATGGCGTCTGGCCGGTGTTTGCTACCCACGATCGAGGACTGATCCGCCGACTCCAAGAAGAAACTGCAACTATTGGACTCTCAAAGGAGGCCTCCGAGTTCCAGATGCTCTACGGTATCCGACGGGAGGACCAAATTCGCTTGGCGCGAGAAAGCTACCGGGTTCGCGTCCTGATCAGCTACGGTACTGCCTGGTTCCCGTGGTACATGCGTCGCCTGGCTGAGCGCCCGGCCAACGTGCTGTTTGTGCTCCGGAACCTCGTTGGACGGTAGAGGCACGATTTCGGCAGACGTCCCACGATAGCAAGAGCTTGTGGAAAGCAGACGAGCATTCATCCAGGAGCTTCGTAATTTCCCCAGTAGCTGTCCTTGGTAAGCAGAAGCCTCTCTGCCTCTCCTGCACGAGGACGTCCCGATGAATCAGTGGGTTTATGATTTTCTTACAGCGAGAATGTAAATGGGAGAATACGTTTTTCTCAATTGGGAATGGTCAATAAAACGCCTGCCTACGAAACAGACGTACAGCCATCTTTTCACAATCCCAGCAACGCTGCTCAAGAACACCCACGTCCGTTCGCAAGGCTTGATATGGCAATTTGGCACAAGGGGTTTGAGGGGCCACTTGAAATTGGATGACATGTGAGAATCGGGCATTCGTGGTTGTTTCTGGGCTACCACAATGTGCACCAGTTGACTGTTTGCATGCTCCCTCACAAGACCTGGGACTCAAAGTAGAATCTCGATGGACGGTCTGGCATTGTTGTAATCCTGTTCCTTGGTCTACAATGAAATCCCTCACCTGCGTTGGGCCGAGAATTTCCGATCGTTGAGCAAAAGCGGATTATTGACTATCTTGCTTGCCAAGGACCTGTAAGTACCGTATCCTGATATCGATGAAAATTCAGCGGCCAAAAATACGCCAGGGTTACGATCTGTGGGCTGAAACCTATGATGAAACGCCCAATCCGGTCGTTAGTCTTGATGAACGCGTTACCCCACAATTCGTGCATCTGAAGCAGAGCGAACGCGTTCTCGATGCTGGGTGCGGTACGGGGCGGCTGTTCTCAGCGCTCCGGAAAGCCCGCTGCAAGTTTATGGGACTCGATTTTTCACTAGGTATGCTGGAGGTAGCACATCGTAATTACAGCGACGTACCGGTAGTGCTCGCTGATCTCCAGCGACAATGGCCATTTAGAGATCGTACCTTCGATGCTATCGTGTGCGCGCTGGTTGGAGAGCATCTCGGACAACTGCCATTGGTTACCGCAGAAATGTTTCGGATCCTCCACAGTAACGGCCGAGTAATTTTCTCCGTTTATCATCCTGAAATGGCCGCCGCGGGGATCGAGGCAAATTTTCGGCTAAACGATATCGAATATCGGCTTGGAGCCTTACAGTACTCATCGGGGGATTACATTGAAGCGTTCCAGGAAGCTGGATTCGCGAGCGTTACACTGCGGGAATTTCGTGGCGATGAGGAGTTGGCAGAGCGGATTCCCGAGGGAAAGAAGTACCTTGGTTTCCCGCTGCTTCTGGTGCTCCAGGCGTCGAAAACGGCCTCGAGTCTTGTTTAGTGGGCCCCGCTTTCTAGCAAGACAGTGAGCAGTCAGGCGAAAAACGCTGAAAGTCTTCGGAAAGGTCAATGAAACCGCCTGTCTAAGAGGCATGTGGATCGCGGATATAGATCTACATTGTCCGGCTGCTACTGATTTAGTGCACCCTTGGGAGAAACAAAGATTTTCTTTCATGTTCATTCTGCCAGCATGCCACCTTGAGTCAATACGTCTGAGGAGGTGCCGGGGAGAGGGAACAATGTAAGCAAATTCGAAAAAAACCTTGACATGACCCGAGAATTTATGTACCTTGTGGCCAGCATCCGCGCGTTCCGGTTATTTCCCCGCCAAGGTATCTATATGACCAACCACGAAATCGAAGTTATTCACTCGGTTTATGCAATTGTGATTTCAGACAGTGTATCCAACTTAGCGAGTTCTCAGTAAGGCGCCGATTGGCAAAAAGCAGTGCGACACCTGATCAGCTGAACGCTCTACGCTTCAGTTACGTGCTGGTCTGTTAACGTGTCGACCTTCTGAACGATTGCTTTTTGATCTCTTAATAATTAAGTGTCCGTGCATGAGTGAAGTGCCGGTTGAGACACTCTCTTGCTGACCCTTAAGTCATCACGGGCTGACCTGATGGGCATACATGCCGAAGGCATCCCTTCGGGAGGAACTTCACTGGTCCCCACTCCAAGCATTTCAAAAGAAATGAAATTCGTGACAAGCTCGGCGACGGAAAGATGGGTAAAGTTTTGATTTTTCCCTTGCTTTAGCCACTCTGCAGCCTTTGATTCAGGCAGAGTGAAGGATACAAATGTAGCCGACAAAATAATATTCCATAAGAGTTGAACCTTCATACTTCAAATGAAGGAGGTGATGCAGCAAGATGTAAAAGGAACGAAAAAAATCCTGATACTTTTCCCCCAAATTCATAAGGTTATTAGATCGAATGGGAGGACGAAAATGAAGTTCTTCAGATTCTCTGTAGCCGCAAGCTTGTTGTTGGTTGGCCTAGCCTTGCCAGCAATTCTGCTTGCCCAAGGAGTAACCACTGGCGCCATGAACGGCCTCGTCACCGACGAAACAGGTGAACCCCTGCCAGGGGCAAACGTGATTGCCGTTCATGAACCGAGCGGTACGCAGTATGGCGCTGCCACTCGAACCGGTGGCCTCTATGACTTACCCCATCTGAGAATCGGTGGTCCTTATACGGTCACAGTCACCTTTATCGGATACAGAACGGAGAAAGAGGAGAATGTTTATATTGCCTTAGGC
>JBHHZW010000070.1:0-8627 GCA_046758305.1 Bacteroidota bacterium
AGTTAAGTCCAAAATCGTGACGGCTTCGATTGCCAAGCATGGTTTGCGCAGGCCGTCTCGAGTGTAATTAAGTGAACGGGCTCACTTATATTCATGGTTGCTTGTCGGAGTCTTGCCCATTGGATTGTCGATAGGCCTTCGGTGTCATTCCGGCCTCTCGCTTGAAAAACCGGCAGAAGGTGACCTCGTTCTTGTATCCAACCTCCCTTCCGATGGCATAATGCTTGAGCGTGGTGTTTCGGAGCAGGTCTTTCGCATGTTCTGCACGCACCTGACGAAGAAATTTCATCGGCGAAGTCCCGACGACACGGCGAAATTCTTTACGGAATATTTCATAGTTTTGCCCGAACCCATCGGCTGCGACCTCTCGGACCGAGTGCACCCTCGCATAATGCGTGCGGATGTGGTTCATCACCTCGTCGATCTTGAGATCCATAAGAACCTCCGTTTTCCAATCCGGTCAGTACATTGGAACTTCCCGACCGAAACAGACTAGATCTTGTGATTCCGAACGAGTTACGTCGAATTAGGTGCCATCTACTGGCCGTTCATTGCAGGTCTTGAGGATGTTGAGGAACAGGGCAAACCGTGAAAGCCGACGAGCGTTCACATAGCGCCCCAATGACGTATGATTTTCTCCTTGCGTTCGTCGTCGCAAATGTGTAGTATGGTTCGTCGATACCTTCACTACTTCAGTCCTTTGATTTTTCCGAACCTCCCTGCTGTTCAGGAGCTGACGCTCGTGGACCAGATCCCTCCAAAGCAACCGGAGCCGTCTCAACCCGTCGTTGGGAGCACGATGTGGGTCATAGCCTACCGAAAATACCTCCGGTTCTGTGTTAACCTTGCAAAGACGGTCGGCGCGTAAGATGAGGAAGCCGAAGACCTCGTTCACAACGTGATCTCCTCTGTCCTTTCCGAACCTTCCAAAGAATTTGATTCGCTCGAGCACTTGAGAAACTATGTTGCGAAAGCTGTCCTCAATCGCGCGATTCAGGCGAAACGGAGGAGCAACAGGAGAGAAACATGGACCGAAAGCATTGAGGTGCAATTTGCCGTATCGCCCGAAACCCTGGAGAGCGAGGAAACACAAAAGATGAGAACGTTAAGGGAGGGGATTGATCGGCTCTCGAGAAATGAGTATGAAATCGTCAAGCTCAGGTTTTACTTTGGACTAACATTCCGTGAGATCAGCGAAAAGTTGGACGTGCCGATCTCGACCTTAAAGAGCAGGGAAGACGCAGCGGTAAAAAAAATTCGGGTCCACCTTCGGAAAAAAGGCTTTTGAGGTGTAATAACAGTATGAGCCGATTCTGCCTTGACCGATTTGGTTCATCTGTGCTTCCCTGTCCTTATCTAGGAATGTGGCAGGCAGGAGGGCCTCCCGGTGCTCCGATTTTTGTGTCGGAAGGCATCGTCACTGAGGTCGGCACATTTGGAATACTACTAAAGACCTATTATGAAAAAAGAACGGAACACGAGCTCAATCAGAGATCTGGCGTTGGGCAAGCTGTCGCCGGAGGAATCCCTGAAAGTCCTTGAGAAACTGGAACGAAATCCAGAGGCGTCAGAGGAGTTGGATGTGGTTGCTGACCTTATGAATTTCGTTGCGATTCAAGGAGAGGGGTTGTTCGAGAGGGAACAAGACGCGGTGTTCGTGGGGGAATCTTCGGCCAAGAGAATTGTGTGGAAGGTCGAGGAACTCCTTCGCCCAAAGAAGTTGGCGTATCCGATTGCTGCGTTGGTTGTCCTGTTCGTCTTGATGAGTGTTCTCGTTGTGGCGAGTGCGCTCACGACGAGCAGGTACTATTCTCTCACGAAGATCGATCGGCTTGAGTTTGAGTCTAGGGTGAGGGGTCCGGGGCTGCAGGATTTCGCGATGGCGTACCAGAGCTTTTCCGAAAGTCGATACGATGAGGCCATCAGACTCCTTGAACGTTTTATTCGAGCTTTTCCACAGAGCGAATTGGTCGATTACGCTCACTACTCCGCGGGGGCAACATATCTCGTATCCTCAGAGCAAAGTTTCCTCTCTCTCTTCCCCTCATTCGACCATGAGCGCGTGACGCGAGGTTTAGAGCATCTCGAACTCGCGATCCAGAAATCCTCCAATCCGAGAACTATCGAGGATTCCCGCTTGCTCCGCGCGAGAGGATATTTGATGCTTGATAAGTCCAAGAAGGCGATCGCAGAGCTGCGGATCGTCGAGTCTTTGAATGGACTGAAAAGAGAGCAGGCATCACGATTGATTTCAGAATTACAAGAGATAGAGAAGGGAGGATAAGATCATGCGGATCGAAAGACACCTCCGACTGATGCACTTGCTGTGCGCGCTTGTTCTTCTTGAGTCTCCCGAGCTCTTTGCGGGGGACCGCATATCGGACTACCTGGAGCTTCGACGGCTTATTGGGAAGGAACAATTTAGTGAGGCGATCGAGCGGTGCAAAGATCTGATCGAGGTTTATCCTGACTACTTTTATTTGTACGAGACCCTTGCTGAGGTCTCGCAATATGCTGGCGACCTGGACAACGCTGCGGAATACTTTGAGGAGAGAATTGAGGAGGGGAGGGAGATTGGATTGTCCTATTACGGCCTGGCAAGGGTACACCATTACAAGAAGAACTATCGGACTGCAGTGCTATCGTACCACAAGGCAATCGAACTCGGACTGGATGTTCCCGAATGTTATGCGCACTACGCACACGCTTATGAAAAGCTTCAGGGTGTTGATTCAGCCATTCGCTACTTCAGCTCACTGTGCCATAGACACCCAGAAAATGCGAATTACTGGTATGCACTTGCCGTGGCCCACTGGCCGACCGGAGCTTATGAGAGAGTCCTGCAGTGTGTCGAAGAGGCTCTATCGCGCAGAAAAGGAGAACGAAGGTATCTCCAAGCAAGAGCTGCCGCGTTGCTGTGGGAGGGGCGTGTCGCGGAGGGAGCCGTTTTGCTTAAACAGCTTCTTCCTTTGGCGCAAGTCAGAGGAGATATCGGAAGGGCGCAGTTCCTCAGATGGTATGCCTCGTTTAGCTTCGACATAACCAACGTTCAAGATTCAAGCGTTGCGGAAATACAAGAAGCGATCAAGGAAGCCAGAGAATTCGGTCAGTTTCGATGGTTGGGATGGGGATTCAGACGCTTGGCACAAATTGAGAACAATGCTGGCAATTATGAAAATGGACTGATTTATGCACAAAAAGCTGTTGATGCTTATCAACGTGCGAATGATGATGAGGCTATCATCTCAGCACTTAATGAGCAGTTCGGCGCGCACATAGAGCTCGGAAATTTCGAAGAAGCTCTCGACGGCGCGTTTCTAGTATTAAGACGCGCTCGAGGTCAGGGTAACGAACGTCGGTTGATTCATGCACTTGCTGATATAGCTTGGACGTACCATGAAATGGGCGTTGATGAATCAGCTCTGGATTACGCGATCGAGGCGCTAAGCAAGGCAGAAGGAATGGGATTAGATCCGTGGTCGATGTACAATATTCATACCAACCTGGGAATGATATATGAAGGACTGCGAAATTATCAGGCAGCTTTGCATCATTATATGGCAGCTCATGAGCTAATCCCTGATAACAAGCTGTGGAACCGCAACGTCGCGATCACTCACGGAAATCTAGGCAATGCCTATTTGAACGTAGGAGATTTGGAAGAATCCAAAGCTCACTTCCACAAGCAGCTCGCACTCGCTCGCAGCACTGGTTTCCCTCGGGAGGAAGCATACGCGCTTGCGTACCTTGGCGACTATTACTTCCAAAGAAAGCAATATGACTTGGCGCATCGATACTACGAGCAAGGTCTGCGAAAAAGCCAGAGCCTAAACCATGCTCCGATCTCCCTTTTGTGTACTAGAGGTCTTGCGAAGCTGGCCGAAGTTGCGGGAAAATCCGATGAAGCACTCGCCTGGTACCAGATGGCCATCACCACCAGTGGATCCTTAGGCCACGGACAGAAACAATCATTTGCGCGTAACTTCTTAGGAAAAAATATAGGCAGCGACTATCAAAACTGTGTTAGGATTCTCTGTTCTCTTGAGAAGCCCGATGAGGCGTTTGAGACTGCGGAAAAAGCTAAGATACAAACAGGAGCAAATCTCATAACAATGTCTCAACGAAAAATCTCCGATCTTTTGTCAGATCCGTATCGAGCACGGATTCTACGAATAAAATCGGATCTCGAAAGAAAGCACGCAAAGCTTGCGGCGGAATCGGACAAGGCATTACCGGAAAGAGAAGGAGAAACGGAGCTTGCCATTCTCAGTGACATAGCAAATTTGGAGATTGAGTATCGCAAGATTCTCGACAGTGCAAAAACTGGCGACCCCAGGTTTTACACTCTACTTAGTCCTGCGCCGGTCTCGCTAAGAAAAATTCAGGAAGAAATCCTCGGCGCAGACCAGGCTCTTCTGGAGTACTCTGTAGGCGAGCATCAAACAGAGGCTTTCCTCGTTAAACGAGACACGCTCTTACAGTTCACAGTTGAGAGAAGTCGAGCAGAATTATCAAAGCTCCTTGCTCGCATGAGTCACATACACAGTGAAGAGACTCAACGACAGACGATATGGAATCCGGCCCTGGCAAATTTCGACACAAGGAATTCTTTGGAGCTTTACAGACTGCTGGTAGGACCGATAGAGAAGCACCTTGAGAACATGCATCGCATAATCATAGTCGCTGATGACTTGCTGAAAAGCTTGCCTTTCGAGGCACTCGTTACTGAAGTGACACAAGGCGCGGATCAACATGATTTCTCCAATGTGAGCTTCTTGATTGAAAGATACGAACTCAGTTATGCCCCAGCCGCAAGCCTTCTGGATCCTCGATTCCAAGCGGTCAAGCAACCCCGGAAGTTGATCTTGGCCGTTGGCAATCCAACAGTACGCGATGGCGAGCAGGATTCAATGGATGAGACAAGGGCACTGCCTGCCGCCGTTACCCGCACCAGGTTTTCACAACCTCTTCCGGGTGCAGAGCAGGAAGTAAATCTCATAGGCCGCATTTTTCAGGAGCAGGCAGACGTATTGGTCGGAGACCAGGCTTCTAAAGTGTTCTTCAAACAATTAGCACCGGAGTATAAGATTCTCCACATCGCTGCCCACGCGACGTTTGACAATTATCGACCTCTGCATTCGTCTGTCTTCCTTGCTGCAGATGCTGAAACGAATGAAAATGGAGTTCTTCGAGCGTTTGAATTTTTCAACCTGGAATTGAACGCTGAACTGGCAGTCCTGAGCGCATGCAACACTGTGGGAGGGGGAGCAAGTCAAGGCATGGAAGGCTTGGTGCGCGGACTGGTATTTGCTGGTGTTCCGAGCGTTGTTGCAACGCTTTGGACTGTGGAGGACGAGTCGACGGCCAAACTTATGGAACAATTCTACCGGTACCTGCGGCAGGGAGAACGCAAGTCGAGAGCCTTACAGCTTGCCAAGCTCGACCTTATCAAATCGGGCAAGGCGGACCCATTTTATTGGGCGGGATTCGTTCTTATTGGCGATTCTTCCTCAATTGACTTGTCAGAACTGCCGAGCAAGACGGATTGGAGTTTGGCGGCAGTCTTGGGTCTTGTTGCGGCTCTGATTCAGATAATTGTCTACAGAAAGGTGGTCAGAGACTAACTGGTTGTTTTTGAAAAAGTCAAACCATGGGCAAGTTGCTAACTCGCGCGCGGCACAAGGTCGCAACTTTGTCGGAACGGCCTGCGTGCGTGATCGATTCGCGTATGCTGTTCGCAGGCTGCTGTCACTGTTCCACGCAAAAGGGATTTGGGACGCGCTTTAAGCTAGGGTGGCGCTACAACTTTATGTTAAAGGGAGAGCTTGAAAAACAGAGGACCAACATTACAAAGCTCGTCCAGCCAAGCAGCCTCCGATTTGGGTCAAGTTCTGTTGGATCGTCAATTGGCGGATGGTCTAATCGTATCACAAAGAAAAGGATCATTGCCCAAAAGAGCCAGCCGGTCCATCCGATCGGGGAATCGATTCCCGCCACCGGAAGAAACCCCGCGAGCCCTATTACCAGGAGCGTGGCGAAGGAAGTCCGTGCTATCATTCGGTGTTGACTGCCGAACATTGCGTACGCGATGTGGCCTCCGTCCAGCTGGCCGATGGGAATGAGGTTCATCGCTGTGACAAACAGGCCGAACCATCCGACGCAAAGAAACGGGTAATGGTACATCTCGTTCATCGGAGGTAGAAATGAGACAGAGGGATCGACGAGGGCTTGCGACATGACCCAGTAGAGAAATGTGGTGCCAAATGACAAATCTCCTTCCGGAAGTTGAGCAAGCTCTCGATACTCTGGATGGATGGTGTAAAGGTAATCGATACCTGGTAGCGTAAGAAATCCGTAGGATAACACGATCAAAGTTGCGATGAACCCTGCGATCGGTCCGGCGATGCCAATGTCGAACATGACTTTCTTAGTCGGCACCGGTGACCGAGTCCGGATCACTGCACCGAGCGTTCCGAAATTGAGGAACCCCGGGATGGGAGGGAACGGAATGAAAAAGGGTAACGTTGCCTTCACCTTGTGATATTTCGCTGCAAAGTAGTGACCGAACTCGTGGGAAGCCAGAATGAACAGGATAGAGATCGAGTAGGAGAGGCCCAGGTGGAAGTTTTGTAGGTCAAATCCGTCTTTATTCAGCCAAAAGACGCCGGCGATCGTCGTGGTAAGAAACGTGGTGAAAAATAAGAGTGAGTGGAGCAAATACCTTTGCGCGTATGTTCCTACTAGCTCCTGCTGACTAGTTTCATTGACTTCCGGTGACCGGAATTGCTGAGAGTCGCTCATATCTCAGGTACCATCGTCTAGCGGGGCTGAAACTCAGCCGCTAGCATCCCGCCCACTGAGTGGTACACTTTAACTCACAGTATAACAAAAAGTTCGACTAAATGAAACAGAAAAAGGCCTCCCGACACGATCGGTCAACCAAAATGATCGGTCTAGAGGCCTTAAGTTTACAGCTCTGAGGTGATCCCTGGACGAACCTTCGGGGCTGAAGGGTTATCGAGGAATGTCGCCGGGCAGCTGGTTACTTCCGGCCTGCAAAGTTACGTCGAAACCCCTAGCTGTGCCAGATAAGTTTGACGCGCCGCTTGCCGCCGCGTTCGAGATAGCGACGTTCGTGATGACCACGAGAGCAAGCGTCACCAAGACCGCGGCAAACCGCTTTAACACTTTCTTATGACTCATTTTGTAAACCTCCTTGGGGAGATTTTTGGATTATTTAGGATTGTCAGCGGATAAATCAAGTAATACAAATAAACTGCTCTAGGGTAGCTTTTGCAGGTAACTGATCAAGACAACACTACAAAGCTTTATGCCGAATTTGTGTGTTTTGGATCACTCATGATCACTGGCCGGAATTTAGCTTGTTAGTTATAAATAGTCAAGTTTTTTTTCAAATTCCACGAAAATCTTTGGAACAACCGGCAAAAATGAGCCATTTGAGCCAATTATTTCTTGTGATATGGATTACTGGCCCAAGAATCTCCTTGACAAGGACGGCCCATTTCTCTATATTGGTCGCAAGTCGCAAGGCAAGATTCGCCGATTGTTCCTCGGAGCTTGAATGGGCGATTTTCGGAAAATATTGATGATCTGGCTCGCGTTCCTCTTTGTTCTGTTGGCGAGCTTGTTGCTACCGCAGAAAGAGAATATCTACGCTTTGTACGGTAATTCTATCCAGTTCCTACTGTTCATATTCTGTATCTACATCATAAAGCGTGAAGCAAATCTGAAGAACAAAGTTATCTTCATAAATTTCTCTGCCTTTTTCTTTCTCTCCATCCTTCTTCAATTGTCCAATTTTGTCCGTATAAGTCTATTTACACACGAACCCTTCGCGGACTACTACTCGTATGTATATCTCACGGGCATAGCTTACCCACTTCTCTTAGCTTTTGCCATTGTCTACGTAGTCATAGATCTGCTATTCCGTGAATTCAAGATCTATCAAAAATACCTCGTCGCCTGTTTAATTGTTTTTGGGCTTGCGGGTTATTACTACCACCCCTATCTCCAGAATCCGAAATTCCTCTACTCCACGTCGGATTACAGGGACTTTAAAACTCTCGACAATGATGGGTGGAAACCATACATAGCCGAACATGGAAGTGAGCCCGCCGCGGAGGAGCTCGCAACCGTTGTTGAACTACCCGGATGGGGAGATGGAGAACGTGTGGGTGTTACCTACGAATCAGCCAAATTACAACGCGTACGCGAGTTGTATCCTTACTTCATTGGGAACAATTATATGGTTCTCTTGTTCGCCCCGCTCTATAAGAGCATCATATCTATGAATGTGCTCATTATTTTTGTCCTATTCTTATATTTTGGTTACTTGTACAAGAAAGATCCTCCGCAAGGTGCGTACATCGACAAAATTGTGTTTCTCTTTTTGATTTTTTCATCAATGGAAATCCTCCATTACTGGGGGTACATCAATTCGGTGCATTGGGGCACATGGACCGAAATGTTCGGCGTCGGACAATACATAACCATTGGTATTTTCTTGATGATGGTCGTATTCTTCGGCCTGCGGCTGCGGTTCATCACATCGGTTCAGGGAGAATTCTATGAGCACGAACTGGTTCATAGCCCTCAACATATTACTC
>JBHHZW010000071.1:0-8624 GCA_046758305.1 Bacteroidota bacterium
CATATTGAGGGACGTCTTACCGCCGAGCAGGTGAGATGGACGAAGATCAAACTAATCAAATCGACAGGGACTGCCGAAAACTCTCCTCGTCGAGTGTCGAAGCTTGACGCTCGACGGTATCCAACGTATGTTTCCGCGTGTTGAGGTCAAGATACGTATCCGTAAAGACGTTCATCGCTGAACGAATGTCGATGAACCGATCGGCAAGTGTACTCAGCACAGGCGCCGCGTTCTCATCGTAAGCATGCGATTGACTGGCAGCCGATTCAAATTGAGATCGACCAATACTCTCGTAGTATTCAATGGGCGGTGCTCCCCTCTTCTTGCTTCTCTGGAAGATGAAATCCGGAAAAAAGCCCGTCAGGAACAATGTCACGTTGCCAACATACCGTCGGAGAAAGTACTGCTGTGATTGATCAAGGTCACTCATGAGGTTCAGCAGGTCAACCATGTAAATCGTTTTTTCCCCGGACACGGAGGAAAACTGCCACAACGGTTGATTCGAACGGAATTCCACGCAGATCCCGGCAACATAGTCAACAACATCGTCTTCAGCAATCCCTTTCTGGTCAAGCGCGCGATAGATGAAGAGATAGAAGAAGAACTGCAGCGAGATCGAAACAAAGAGAGGCGGAGTGCTCATCGATCGATCAAATAATCGCCTGTCATGCAGGAGTTCCTGCAGCGCGAGCGGATCTTCAGTAAGTCGCAGAACAGCAGACTGTTCCTGAGGAGTTCTCCCAAGCGTTTGGGCGATGAACTCAAGATCGTTTCGAGAGAATTGTGATCGTGTTCGGTAATACATGGCTCTGCACTAATTGATAAACAACACGCTCTCAGTTCATTGTTCCGCTCAATTTTGCCGCAAGGAATATACCAGAATAACAATGTTCTGTCAACCTAACGTGTCCCCCGTCACTCGCTGTCCTCCTTTGCTGCTACAACTGGTAGACAATTGAGCAATCGTCAATCAATGGTTGATCCGGCAGATTGTCAGGCTAAGGCGATTTGCCTTGAACAGCAGCAAGATTTTCCGATGGAAGAGGTAGTTTTTGCTCATCCTTTTTCTCCTCTTCCTCATCAAGCATTACGGAAGTGAGCTAAGGATAAGAGCAGGAGGCCGGTACACAGAGAGACCCTTCGCCACGTGGGGATCGCCCATGGCTTCCAAAAATCGAGGCGCCCCTATCAACTCGGGGCGCCGTGGCTATTGAACTGGTGCAGAAGTGTTGAATTAAATGCCGTGCTATTTTCCTCCCCCCGAGGTCTCGAGCTCAATGAAGAATCCTGTCGTCCCGTCAAACGCAAAAGAATCCTCTCCCACTTTGGCATGGTGGTTTGCACGCGCGAGGTGGAAACCGTTGTTCTTCTTGGCACCAAAGTACGTCATGTTTTGAATGACGACCGGGGTCCCATCAGTTCCTTTCACAAATGTCAGCGCTACTTCCCCCTTCCCGTCGGCGCGCTTGGCATAGGCTTTGTCGTTCTCATTCTTCCATTCAATCGCGGTCCGCTCTACACCGACCACCTTTTTCCAGTAAACTGGAAAGATGTCACCGAGGATGGCAAGCACGCCGTCAACTTGCTCTTGTGTTGCTGAGGGTTCGAATGCAAATTGAGCCACTTCTGTCTCCCCGTCGCCAAAATCGTCCCCAAGATCACCGGAGACCCAGAATCTTAACCCATCAAGCTTCGTTTCGCCGTAGTGACCTTCTTTGACTCTAAAGGCCATATTGAACCGGCAAAAGTCTTTCTCTGGTGTTGTGCTCCAGTAACACGGGCAGAAGAGTGCGCAGCTACACGCTTCAATATCCTCCGCCTTGAATGACCAGGAAGGTGTTTGGGTTCGGGTGCTTGCGGCAAGAACTACTACAAGCACTCCGACTGCGAAGATACACCGACGCATGATATACCACTCCTTTCTGCGTAGTTATGAGGATGAATTTTTTCTAGTTGAAAACGCTGTACAATCCTAGCAACGATCGTCTGAGATGCTGTCTCCACCTTCATGACACTCTTCATGAATTTTCATGGTCGCCGTAAGCATTAATTCTTTGGAATCTCATACTGAATCCAAACCTCTCGAAACCTTCATTGCGCTTCCTTTCTCGGGTCATCCGCGGGATTCACGTAGGAGATCCCCCACGGCCCAATCGAATGGACCTGTACGACGGTTTCTCCCTTAGTCCAGCCCCACATGGCGCGATTTACGGGGAACACAGCGAAACTCCCCGCCGGCAACTCTGTCGCTTTCGCGGGATCGAGTTGATCTCCCGCTCCCAAGTATAAAGTGCCCGAGATAACGGTCACATGCTCAACTCCCGGATGCCAGTGTGGAGCAGCCTTGTAATCACCAGGCAGCTTGAGACGGAACGTAATTGGCTCAGGCTTGCTCAAGTCCCCTTCTATCACAGCAAATTTTGCCCCGGGTGGAAGCGACGCTGGACCGTCAACCCACTCGATATCAGCTGGCGTAAGCAACATATGACGCGGGTGGTCAACGTCAGGGAGCATTTTCTTTTCCTGTTGTCCCGATGCCACGGACCAGCCGATCAAACTCATCGCGATCAAAGCGGCGACGAATATGTTGCTCTGTATTGGCAGTCTCATGATCAATACCTCCCCTCTATTATGTTCTATTTGGACTATTTCAATTGGTGCTTCATTGACAGAACAAACTAATCTGGTTTCTTAGCCGTGACCGTTATCGAAATTGCGTCGAATTGTCTGGCAACATCTTTCGTCCATGGATTCAAACTCCTCTCAAAGTCATCGATGCGGTTGACGACTATTACCGCTTGAAACCCCGCACTTCGGATAATGGTGAGATAATTTGCCTCCGGATCAGTGCCGACGATGCATTCTGCCTAGAGTTGGGGGAGCACGCGACTTCTCCAACAGATCTTTGTCGAGCACGATGTCCGAAATTTGAATTCTTCCACCTGGTTGCAGCACGCGGTAGAATTCTTTATATGCTTTAGCCTTGTCCGGTGTGAGGCTGAAAAAGGTATTGATGAGAAGCCGCCAGAGCCACGCTTTGATTCTCGACGGATCGTGAAGGCGACAGAAGTTCTCGCACGTTCCCATGTTGGGAGTAACTTGCAAGTTGAGAACACTGCCTGTGAAGCTCAACGTTTATCGGGGTTAGCAAGCGGGATGCCTCGGTTCCTTCGCGACGATAAACAACTTCTCACACAATGTCAAGGGCGTCCTGCAGATATTTTCCGCGATAGACGGATCTCTCGACGTATGTCTGCACGATTGTGATACTGTTTGTGACGGTGCCAGCGGCGTGTGTCCGCGACGTGAGCCGTTTTCATGCCGGATTGGCCTGATCACATTGTATCAAAAAATCCACGATCTTGGAAAATTCCGAGAAAACAACAGATGGGTTCCGAGAGGATTCAGTGCTCCGTATTGCGCACTACCACGTTGAGACATGCATTCTCGAGCTTCCTGGATAGCAAAATCTCTTGCTTGTAGACCACTTTTTGCGTTTCTTTCTACGTTGCATAGAGCGCTGATCCCCACGAGACATGGCAGATGCATCCATCACGATCATCGGCGGTGGCGTTGTCGGGCTCGCCGTCGCTGCACGACTCTCGGAAAAACAGAAGAACATCTACGTACTGGAGAAGAACGAGCGGTACGGACTGGAAGCCTCAAGTCGAAACAGCGAAGTGATCCACGCGGGTATCTACTATCCTCACGGTTCGCTGAAAGCGCAGCTCTGCCGCGACGGCAACCCGCTTATCTACGAGTTGTGTGATAAACACGACATTCCTCATCGACGGACGACGAAAATCATCGTCGCGACAAACGAGGAGGAAGTGGAGACGCTCGAGCGAATTTGCGAGAACGGGAGAGAGAACCGAGTACCGCTGGAACTGATTACGGCCGAGCGTACGAAATCCCTCGAACCCAACGTCAACTCATGTGCTGCAATCTACTCTCCAACTTCGGGTATTGTCAACGCCCATGGACTCATGGATTACTTCTACCACCGATCGAAAGAAAACGGGGTGACATTTCAGTTCCGCTGCGAGCTGGTAGGCATCGAAAAAAGCTCGGAAGGCTTCCGATTGAGCATCAGAGAATCGAGCGGGATCTCAACCTTCACGTCAGAAATCGTGATCAACGCTGCAGGACTGCAGAGCGACCGTGTCGCTGCTCTCCCAGGTATCGACATTGACGAGGCAAAATATCGCCTCCACTATTGCAAAGGAAGTTACTTCTCGGTTACAGGGGGCAAGAGCAAACTAGTCTCGCGGCTGGTCTATCCGATTCCGCACAAGGAAGGGCTGGGAATCCACGCTTTGCTTGATTTCGCCGGGCGCCTTCGGTTCGGACCGGATGCTGAGTATCTGCCCGATAGAAGGCTTGATTACACAGTCGAAGAATCTAAGCGAGATAAATTCGCCGAGGCAATCCGGAAGCTGATACCCTCCATTGAGCCTCAAGACCTGGAGCCAGATATCAGCGGCGTCCGTGCAAAACTCCAGAACAAGGGTGAGCCTCCGCGGGACTTCGTCATCATCAATGAGAAGGACCGAAATCTGGAGGGGTTGATCAATTTAATCGGGTTCGATTCGCCTGGATTGACGTGCGCGCCAGCGGTTGCTCGGTATGTAGAAGAACTTCTGTGAAGCAAGGAACCACTTGTAGGGTGAGAGTCGATCGGAAGGCCAGATGAGAAGCACTGAAGGTGAATTTGTCGTCTTATCCGGTTAGATCCTGGCGGCAAGTTCAATCATTCGCGCACCTTAGTCACGTCGACAATGAGCGGCAGCCCACAGGGCGGGACTTGCTCGTTACGTAATAGGTGTCGAGCAACCCGCCCGAACCCCGCCAGACCCGCCCGCCTGTGTCGTTCGGGCCTGCCCGACTGTGTCGTTCAGGCGGGCGGGCCGCTGGCGGGCTGGCGCGCAGGCGGGCGGGGATGCTTGACACCACAGGAGGAGATTCCTCTGCTCAAGTTTTCGAACGGAGTGCGTATTCTGCTGCCTGAAATCCGCTCGCCACCGCACCTTCGATTGTCGCCGGCAGTCCGGTGTCCACCCAATCTCCCACGAGAAACAGATTGCGGAGTGGCGTGTCGACCGAGGGCCGCAGGTTTTCAACCTCTGGTGTCGCTGAGATCGTCGCTTCTTTTTCTTTGATGACGTGCGCGTGGAGCAAGCGGGACCGCTTCGACTCAGGGAACACCGCCTCAAGATCCTGCAGCGCCAACCAGATAAGATCGTTCCTTGAAAGTTCTATGAAGTCGTGAGCTCCGCTGATGACGGCTGAGAGATAGAACGAGCGTCCTTCCGGAGTCCCCCCGATCTTCCGTTTGTTGAACACCCATTGAACTCTCTTGTCGATCAACCCAACGAAGGCTCGATCGGTGAACGGCTTCTCAAACCAGAGATGGATGGAGACGATCGGTGACGAGTGAAACTGTGTAAGAGCGTCATACGGACTCACCTGCTGGAGGGTTTTCGGTAGAATTCGGAGGAGACTCTGGTGCGGTACGGCTGAAACATACGAAAAGGCTCCGAGACGTTTTCTGTTGCGCAGTTCGACTCCTACGACCCGGTCAGCCTTGATAAGGATTCGCCCCACTTTCGACTTGAGAAAAACCCGTCCACCTTTGCGCTTGATGAAATCAGCGGCACGGTCCACGTAGAGCTCCTTCAGGCTTACCTTCGGGATCAGGATCGCAGAATCCGCCGCCGTTCCAAGCAGTGCGAGCCGCAGTGCGTTGGCGTACAGCGACGCACAGGCTCGCTGGGGAAGCTCATTCATCACCGAAACGGCCAGAGGGTTCCAGAACGAGCGCTGCACCTCTTTCGACTGCCCCAGCCCGTTGAGCCATTGTTCGATCGTCAACGAAGCAAGTCGTTTCTTTGTGGTGTCATCCCACCGCTTTAATTCCTTGATGACTCGCAGAAGCCGCAGGCGTTCAGCCAGTGAAAAAGAACGAAATTGAACCAGTCCGAGGCCAAGCCCGACTGGGGACCTGATTGAATTGAGTCGGATTCTATAGAATCCCTTGTGGGGATGGAAAAAATTTAGGTGAGTCCGGTACTGCGACCGAAGGAGCTCATCCGTTTGAATCGTCCGCAAGAATTCGAGCGTGCTGTGATAACAACCGAGAAGAATATGCTGCCCGTTATCGATCGTATCTCCGGTGTTCTTGTCGACGTAGGAATAGGCTCGACCGCCCAATTTCCCGCTGGCTTCCACAAGAGTTACCGACGCTCCAGATTGCACCAGCCTGACCGCCGCTGCAAGTCCGCTCAGTCCACCGCCGATGACGAGAACGTCGGATTTCACGAGCGACCCAGGAGTCGGTGGTTGAACCAAATCCTGACCGCAATCCAAAGTTGATGCGGCCGCGCGATCGAGAATTTTCTTCCGAAAACATCGTAGCCGGATTCCTCGATGCGATTGAGAACTTGGCGATAGATGGATTCCATGATCTTAGCAGGGAAGAAGAGAGCCCGGTCTTCCTGGGGAAAGATCTCATCAGCTTTGCGAAAATATTCTCTTGCCCGCTCGCACTGGAATTGTATCAGTTGCATGACTTGCGGAGTGGGCCGTGATAAGAGAATGTCATCCTCGGAAACGCCGAAGCGATCCAAATCCTCGCGAGGCAGGTACACGCGATCCCTCCGAGCATCCGCTGCCACATCCCGGATGATGTTTGTGAGTTGAAGCGCGATCCCGAGGTTCACCGCATATTCCTTTGCTCGCTGGTTGGTGTATCCAAAGATCTCAGTACAGATAAGACCCACCGTTGAAGCCACGTGGTAGCAGTAGCGTTCCAATTCTCTGAAGTTGGCGTACCGGGATTTCGTAAGGTCCTGCTCGACGCCGGTGATGAGGTCGTAGAAATGCTTGACCGGGATCCGAAATCGCATTGCTGTCGCGGCAAGCTGGTTGAGGATGGCGTGGTCTGATGTCCCGGTGAGGGCGCGGCCAAGCTCTTCGCGCCATCGTCGGAGACCTTCGAGCCTGCGGTGATCCTCGGGCTCTTGATCGACGAGATCGTCCGTGAATCGGCAGAACGCATAGACGGTCTTAATCGCGTCTCGCTTCTGTTTCGGTAGCAGCGAAAATGAGTAGTAGAAGCTCGTACGACTTGTTTTCGTGATTGCTGCGGCGACGTCCGTTACCATGAACTCGTCCCAATCTTGTGAGCTGCTAAGAACCTTTTGTGCCGATTCACTGCAAAAGTTTCCTCATCGTCAAACTTCGGAGGAGAATCCATGCCTTGTCAAGAGGGGAAATCGTCGGGCGGCGGTGCAGCATGTCACAGTTCGCCGACTCTATTTTTTCCAGCAACCTCCACCCACCAAGCCAGATGAGCTTCACCTCGAACCTGAGTCTACCTTCAAGCAGCGAGATGAGCGGCGCACCATCCAAGAATATGTCCCGAGTCCGGTGAAGTTCAAACTGCAAGAGGGAACGGAAATCCTTCGAATCTCTTCGCCGGGCCAAATCTTCCACGGTATACCCAAAGCGCTGGAGGTCTTCTTGAGGCAGATAGACGCGATCCCTTCCACCGTCGATCCAGACGTCCTGCCAGAAATTCGTCAGCTGCAGGGCAGTGCAGATGTGGTCCGAGAGCTGAATTAGTGCCGGGTCACGGAGACCAAAGACCAACAGCACAAGCTCTCCCACCGGGTTTGCGGAGTGTTGACAGTAGGAGAGCACTTCATCGAATGTCTCGTACCGGTTCTTTGTGACATCCATCTTGAACGCCGCGAGAAGTCTCTGGAGCGGCTCGATCGGGATGTCCAACGTGGAAACGGTGTCCGCCAGCGCCACAAAGACGGGATGGCTGGCTTTGCCAGAATATGCATCCGTCAGGTACAGTTCCCATTGACCGAGCAGCGAGAGACGCTCCGCCGGCGTTCTTCCGGGTTCATCGGCGAAATCATCGGCTGCACGCGCGAAGGCGTAGATCGCGTGGAGGTACGGACGTTTGGACTTTGGAACGATAAGCGAGCCGACGGGAAAGTTTTCATAATGTTCGCGCGCAACTTCCGCGCAATAGCGATAAGCCCGCTCTAGGGTCCAAGATCCCCTGTTGTGATCTGTCTGGTTCACAAACATCCGTGGATTACCTTATGCTGTCCCCCTTTCAGGGGGTCCAGAGAGGGTCATGGATATGCGAAGACAATTCGATTCGTGCAATCGCCACAGGTCTACGATCTCGGAGAAGCGGAACCACAAGGAATCACGGGTGAATCACGAGACGCTATCGAAAACAATGACGTTTTCAACGGCAGGGTAGCAATTCAGCTAAAGCGTGTTGATTTTTCAGAGATGCGAACCAGTGAGCCATCATAATCGTTCCTCAGCCACAAATCACCGGCGTGCACAGCCTCCTCTGCCGGATCATCGAAGGACCTATCGAAGATATTTTCTTTCGAATATATTGACCGAAATGGAGAAAATCAAGGATCCCATTTTAGGGCAGTTGTTGCTTTCTTTCCGAGAAAGTCCCGAAGGGATCCCGCACATCGCTATAAATTAAGGAGCGGAAAAGTAACCAAATCCCGACGAAGTCGGGACGAAATCCCCGCCTTTTATGTAAGCAGTCAAGTCTCGTGCGTTGTTTTTTTAAGGTATGC
>JBHHZW010000072.1:0-8622 GCA_046758305.1 Bacteroidota bacterium
AGTCCCGACCTGATCACGCTTTGGATATTAACCTGAGATAAATAATTTAGCTGCTCTGGATGTCCCAAAGGGATGATTCGGCAGAAGCCTTCGCGTTAGAACGAGATTTTCGGACAAATTCTCTTGGGACAGGGGATGAGGCAAGCGTGAAAGAAAATGAAGAGATCTAAGGAAAGAAATTTACTTATGCTTGATAACAAGCGTTTTGCTGTAAAACGTCTCCCCCTCAAACTCTTTCGCAAACTTCGCAATGTCAATCGTAGGCAGCATCATCGTCGGCTTTTCCTCTTCGAGAGGATCCCTTATCGCGCCCGCAATCACTGCCGGCCGTTCCACGAACTTCTTGTGCATACGGAATCGTTTCTTCACCTCACGAATTTCATTCAGAACCTTCAACGTGAGCGCATCCTTTTCCTCCCCACCAGCAGCAACGTACGAATCAAGTAACTGCTCGAGATCGAGTAACCGCTCTCGCGAAACGAGCAAGTGAAGTTCTTCCTGACCTTTCCGCTGATCCAGTTGATACCAGTCTCTGCCCTTTGGAATATTATATTGCTTATTCATCTTCCAATCATTTTCGAATTGATCAGATGTGTAAGGGAAGAGCACCTTAAGTTCTTTGTTCGAATCATACCAGAAAACGTACGCATAGCACTCGGTCAGGGGTTTGACCAACAGCTTGAAGTAGTCTCCTGAAAAGAGCACCGTATCTCGTTCAATCACCTGCGGTTTATAGAGCGGACGAGTGTCAGGGTTAGGGTATGCGACGAAGGCCCAATGAAATCGCAGACTGTCGGGGTCTGGCTGGCCGCCAGCAATAGACGTCGAGTACGTTAAGAGAAAAGTGAGCAACGGTATGCTCGGCATAATCGCAGCCGATCGTGGAATCTTCATGCGCAGTTCAGGTTACTTGTGCTGGATGATGATCGTTTTGCTGAAGAATGTGTTCGCATCAACCTGGATGGCGAACTGAGTCACTCTGACCATCGTCGGGGCGCTTACACCCACCCCACCGCTTCCGCGCACGTTGCCCGCTATGATCGCCGGTTTTTCAGTGAGCGTCGTGTGCTTCCGAAAACGTTTCCGGACATCTCGAAGCTCGTTGAGGACTCTTGCCTTCGCAACTTCTTTCTCATCACCAGAAGCCGATGCATACTGCTTCAGCAATTCTTCCAGTTCCTTCAGACGGTCCTTTGCAGCGAGCAGATAGAGCACTTCCCTGCCTTTGTTCTCATCGAGTTCGTACCATTCGCGACCCTTGGGTATGTAATAGTTCTTTCCTTCTACCCAATCAGTGCTGAACTGTTCGAAGTCGTAGGGAAACATCATGTGCAGGTCCTTCTTTGAGTCGTACCAGATCATGTACACGTAGCAATTCGTAATGACCGGCTGTACATACAACTTGAACTGGTCTCCCGAAGCCAATACCGTGTCACGCTGGATCGGAACAACTTTTTTTCTCCCGCTCGGATCAAGCACACCCACGAATGCCCACTTGAAGCTCACATCCGTCTGCTCATCCTGAGCAATCAGAACTCCAGGATCCGACCCGCCCGTAGAGATAGGATGAATCATCACGAAAATTCCTGCAACCATAACAACGAGGAGGCGTTTCATCATCCTTTTCTCCCACCTGATCGGTTAGTGTGGAAGGACGCTCATCGGCAAACCATGGTCGAACACGGAGACTGACCGGAGCGGTCGCTGATTGCCGTTCGTTGCCCGCTTCACCTGGTCCTCTACGAAATCCATCAGCTCACCGACGGTCACTGTGTAATCATTGTTTAAGTCGGCCTTTCCTCTCAGACCTTCGAGGAGATAGTACGTGAACACTCCGTGTCCCAGGTCCTCACGCTCCTGCGAGACTTCCCCCGGCTGGCTTGCAGTGAATACCACGATTCCGTCCTTTGCATTCGCCAGATCCGCAAGGTACCGGTTAATGAGATTGCTCTCGCCTGCAATGAAGCCCTTTTCTGCAACCCCTGTCGCCAGGACTCCACCGCTGTGACATGCGTCCGTGAAAATCACAACCTTCTTCGCTGCGATGTATCGAGCCAGCGCTGTGTTGACGTCCCACATCGGGAATGCGGTGGTTGCGAGTTTCCTCGGGTCAGAGTCGTACGTGAGCAGATACATATTGTTCGGATTCCCCGGCTCAGGGGTGCCGTGACCGGAGAAGAAGATCGCGATGAAATCCGTGTCGATCGCTTGACGCAAGAACTCAAACAATGCTGAACGGACGTTCTCTAATGTCGCTTGTTCATTAAGCAGAAGCCGTATGTGGTTATCTTCGAAGGCTCCACCCTGCTTCGTTTTCAGAAATTCGTAGTACGACTGAGCATCGTCGTCAGGATACATGAGATTCGGGATCCCCGGATTCTCGTAGCGGGAGACGCCGATGATGACTGCCCATCGCTGGGGTCCGATGCGCGGTTTCTCCGATTCGGAGACGATCGATGGCGTGAAACCAGACACCCGACGCCTCAGATGGAGGATCTTCAAGATTTTTTCCCCGGATCGTGATACGACTGTAACCCGCAGCTGATTGAACCCTGAGACGAGAGGTAGCGACTGCGTGATGACAGTGGCTGTATCTCTAGGTGGCAAGGGCCGCTCCACGCGAAACAGCTCGACCGCATTCAGTTCCGCTGTCCAATAGTCCCAATCGAGCAGCAGTTTAACCTGCAAGTCGACGGAGGCGAGATCCGTTTCGAAATTATTTGGTGGGGAGAGGATTTCCAATGCCTGGTCCTTAGTCAGTCTGTAGAAAGTCAATTGCCTCTCGGATGTGTTTCCCTTCCCATCCATTGCCCTTACGACAAGGACGTTCGCTCCTACGTTGACAAGCGGCACCGAGGCTGTGAATGATCGAGTGACCCCCGGTTGGTCCGTTGGAGCATCACGCAACTGCGCGGATTGTTCGTTCACGAGAAGGTTTTGAATATCCCGATCGTCGGAAACAACGCCAGAAACAGTCACTCTGTCATCGTAGAATCGAGCGTCGGAAAGAGGCTGTTCGATGGTTATCCGCGGAGCTATCACGTCTGGTGGCCGAACGGAAACGTTCCAGAACTGAACGAAACCCTCCACAGTGAGAACCGCGAGCTGACCGCTCCCCGGCACAACGTTCAATCCGAGAACCGCGTGCGATACAGATATGGAGTCCAGCAGTCTGCCTGTCTCGATACTCAACACACGTATCGACGATCGGTTTGCCGTATACACCCACGGCTGATCCGGAGCGATGGCAACACTCGAGGGAGCCGTCGCGGAAGTGGAGATCGTTTTGACCAAGGTGCCTGTCGCGAGGTCCCAGATCCTGAGTTCTCCGCGGTTGTCCACAGCCACGAGACGCTTGTTGTCAGAAGCCAAGAGCAGTTGAACGATCGGATTCCCTTGAGTTTGGACTGTCTTCAGCTGCTTACGGGTTGCAGCACTCCACTGGATGAGCGTCCCATCCTCGCTGCCCGAGAAGAGATGCGCACCAGTCGGATCGAACGATAAGCCTGTAACAGTTGCAGCGTGACCTTTCAACGTTGCCAGCTTGTTACCCGAGACCGCGTCCCACACGACGATCTTTTTATTTGTGGAACCCGAGGCAAGAGTTTTTCCGGCAGGATCAAGAGTCAGGGAAGAGATTTCTCCGCGGTGCTGGTCGAGCTTCATCTTTAACAGACCATCCGGAACGCTCCAGAGTATCACCCGATTATCGGCTCCACCGCTTGCGAGAGTCCTTCCGTTTTTCGAGAATTGGGCTGAGCGCACTGTGTTCCTGTGACCCGCGAATGTCTTGATCGTCGTCTGCGATTGTCGGTCCACAAGGCGGACCGAATTGTCCACACCGAAGACTGCGATGAGGTTGCCGTCCGGATGAAGGACGAATTTGGCTTGAGGACTCTGACTTACACGGACCTCATCCAGCTTCACAATTTCAAGCTCCTGGCTGAGACTCGATGTTGCCGAAGCAAGAACGATCAAGCTAGTGTTCAACAAGATCGCGATTCGCATCACATGGACCATCCTTCACAGACCGTGTTCAAGATAATCGAAAATATAATGGAATAAGTCAAGTAATCAATGTAGACTACGGTCACGCGATCTGCAAGATTGTCGCATGGATCACAGAAAGGCTGTCGCCCGGATCACAGCAAAACGGGTTGACAATCCAGCATGATTTTTCTATATTCCGTTTACCCTTTCCCGAATAGCCGCAAGAACGTTCTTGTTCTTCCCCGGTCCGGAGTGCACGATGCGAACACCGATCCCCGGTCTCTTTCTTCTCTTTTTCACCGTCTCATTGTTTGCCCAGCCCAACGAAATTTTCCTGAGGGTAGGAAAATCAGGTGGACTCTTCGGCGGTGGAAAACCTCGCTACGTCCGCATCGCCCTTTCGACAAAAACCCTGGAAGCTGATTTAAACAGCGTGAACGTCAATGAGGGCAATTTTTATTATTTCAGCTGCCGCACGAGCAAAGAGTGGAAAATGGACACTAAATTTGTGGAAAAAGAGCTGCCGAACATAACGATCCAGCAAGGGGAAAAGCTCTTCAACCTCGAGTATCGAGGCAGTCTCATCAGAGAAGGAGACTCAACGGCAATTCTCATCGGTTTCAGCAGAGCACTAAGGCTGGATCAACCCCTTGTTTTCCAGTTTCCTCAGAAGAAGGACGTCGTTACAGCCGAATTGACGATCCCAGAGCAATTTTGGCCCGGATATGATCAGTACTTTGCGGCGTATCAACGCGGAAACCGCTCGCTGGACAAGGGAAGACACAAGCAGGCAATTCGCGCCTACGACGAGATCCTCACGGAGCCCAGCTCTGCAATGTTTTCCTTTCACGGCGACGCGGTGCGAAACCGAACTCGCTCTTTTGCCGAGTTCCTTGATTTGGGCCTGAAGACTTTTTCCAAGCTCACATCCGACCTGAAAGTTCCGCTTCCAGAAGTGATTCGGGAAACCGAAAGACTATTGCAGGACGTCACGCTTGTCGTCGATTCGCTCTCGAATCCTTTGGCGGATCTCAGCCCGGATGTAGGAGCTATCCGGATCGTTTCCGAGCGAGCACGCGACGCAGGAGAGAGAATGCAACTTCTGCTTGAAGTGTACCGACACCAGCTCGACGAACAGAACACACGATGGATAATTGAAGGTTCTGCATCGGCGGTGGCTCCGTTTAAGTACATCTACATGATGGAAACACTGGCGTACGCCTTTACGTCGCTCGAATTTGAAGATACCACTGCAACTCCTTTCCTCCATTCGCTGTCTCCGGAGCTGGAAAGCCGCCTCGTGAAGTTCGGTCTGAAAGAATCGTACGACACCTTCATTCGTCTCTGCAATAAGCTCTGGAAGACGAAGCGGGAACTCTATCCCAAGGGATTTCTTGAGAACGTAAAGGAGGACAGCGTCTACTTTGTGCAGCCATATTACTTCATTCTCAAGAGTGTCGAAGACTACTTCAAGGGAAATCTTGCAGAATGCAGGGAATCGATCCGGAATGCTCTCATCAACTGCTTCGACCTCGAACTCTCCGGTCGCCTCGATGAACTCAGGCAGCTAACACTGCTCCACGGGGCGAGTGTCGCACCTCGGGCTCGGAAACTGCTTGAAGAAGGAAAGAGGTTGGAGGCACAGCATAATCCTGATGGCGCATTAGAGAAATACAAGACAGCCCTTCTCATCGCTCCCGACCTCCCACACGCAGCCTTCGCCCTGGGAAAATTCCACGACGCGGCGGGTGACCCATATCGTGCAAACAACTATTTCGGCATCGTACTGACGCAAGACCCTCGGAATCTTCTTGCCCTAAGGCATTCTTACCGGAACCACATGCGCCAGGGAAACTTTAAACCGATGATTGAACTCTTGAGGAACGCTCTTGCAAACGGCAACGAGTATTGGGAAGTCTACTACTACTTGGGATACGCATACAACGCGACGAACCAGTTCGGTGAAGCGATCGACCAGTATCGCACGGCTCTCGAACTGAACCCCAACAGCTACGACGCGAACATCCAGATCGGACTGGCGTTTCAGAACATGAAGAACTTTCCCAAAGCGCGCGAATACTACGTCAAGGCGCTTCAGCTCAACCCGGAAGACCAGACCGCAATCGAGTTCATGAAAAAGCTTGACGAGATTCAAAAGAAGTATTAATCGGTTCTACTGTTCGTCATCACGCATATCGCCTGCCAGTTGCTTTGCTGACTTGCCAAGCTGAAGTTTGCTGGGAAAACGCCTATTTAGAGAGTCCCTGTGGAGCGCCACGCCTGAAGAAGAAGTCAAGATGGTGAAGATGGTTTTCCAGTCGGGTCGGCGGCAGAACTGGTATACGCGCTAGATTTAGGATTTCACTTTCGATGATCAAGAATCTCAAATTCCTTTAGGCAATTGTCACCCGTCATCTGCAAGCCCAACCAAAGTCTTAAGACCCGCATCAAGACTCGCAAGCCTCTTTGCCACACTCCGCACATTCTGCTCTTTGTTGTACCGTGCTATTGGAGTACTTTCCTTGAAAGTGGTAGAACATTCACACAACTTCTGAGAACAGATCAACTTCAATTTCGAGCGTAAGTAGTATCATGCAAATCGAAGAGCTTCAACAGCCGAAAAAGTCCATTGAAAGGATCTTTGATAAGGCTATCTTTGCTCTTTTGATGATGTTTTTATTCTGTTCAGCATTCTCAATAGCGTTGTCCGAAATTGGTTACTTCAGCGCACTGGCGTTTTGGGTAGGCAAGATGATATACACTCGACGCCTTTGTATTCCCCGTACACCGTTTGATTTGTTCTTCCTTGGATACATCGGTTCGGAAATTCTCGCAACTATTTTTGCTCACGACAAAGCCTATTCGCTCCTCTACCTCCAGCGGCGTTTGTTACTGCTTCCAATAGTGTACATCATCCTTGACAACATAAGGTCACGCAGGGATTTGGAATTTCTTTTCGGGGCATTAATACTTTCTGCAGTTGCGGTGGCGCTCTGGAGTATGAAAGACATCTTGGCGCATCTCAGTGACTACCTGCACTTTGATCGGCGTCTCAGTGAGTTTCAACACTATATGACGGCTGGGGGCATCACGATGATCGGGCTTCTTCTGCTGCTGCCATTTGTGATTCACAGGCAAACACCTCACAAATTTCGTCTGCTTGCTCTCTCGTTCACTCTTCCTTTAGCTGTTAGTCTATTTTTTACATTTACGAGAAGCTCCTGGCTTGGATTTCTCGCTGGGACTGTTTACATAGGAGCAGTGCGAACACGAAAACTGTTTCTTCCGGTTTTCATCGTTTTGCTCATGATACTTTTTCTGGCAACGCCAGAGATAAGAGAACGCATCTACAGCGTTATCGATCCAAACCACCCAACGAATGTTGCTCGTGTCCATATGTGGATGACGGGCGTAAAGATCTTTATAGATCATCCCATCTTTGGTATAGGTGATGTCGGCACGGAGACTGTCTGGAACCAATATGCTCAACCGGGTTGGGAGCCAGAGGGTCATCTGCATAACAACATTATTATGTGGCTAGTGACACTCGGGCTCGTTGGCTTGGTTGTACTTGTTGCCCTTTTTGTTCGAATTTGGTTAGTCATGTCCCAAATCGAGAAAAAACTCCGTGATCATTGGTTTCATGGCTCACTTGCCCTGGGAGGATTAGCGGTCTTAGTCGGTTTTCATGTCAACGGGTTGTTTGAGTGGAATTTTGGCGACGCAGAAATCATCAGCCTTATCTGGGCAATTCTTGGATTGATTTTGGGAGCAGAAAAAATCCTTGGAAACCGTAACATGGGGTAAACAAACTCATCGCTAATGCTTTTCAAAGTTCTGATAAAACTGCCCAAAGAGCACGGCAATGAAGCAACAAGGTGTGTGCTGTTAAGTGGAAGGATTATGTTGCAGCAAAGAGTTTTGCGCTCGAAAAGGTGACCAAAGAAGAGTGCTCTGGCTCGATGTTGATCAACGAGGTAGTCAGGAGCTGATGAAGGAAAACCAAGAAACTGTTATTCGTGATTCGAACACCGATAGGGGGATGACGAATGATGCTCACCGCATATATTGTTGGTAAGTAAGCCGAACGTTGGCAAAAGTGCTCTGGCCACGAAGATTACACTGGTGAAAACTCTTTCATCGCTCTTCAAAAATTAACAACTCGATTTCCCAGCCGTAGACAATTTAGAACTAGCGGGAACCAAATTTTCATCTATAATTAACTCCTTGACCCTTTGTCTTATCCTACAAATGTGTAATCTGTCTCTTGACTTTTCGACTGCACGCATTGTTAGTAACCAACCTCGCAAGTTCTTGCTCTTTTATCCTTCGCTGAAATCGACCGATTAAACTTTGAAGTTGGAATTAGATAAGTATAAACGGTCGGGGAGGTGATATCGATTATCGTTCGAAATGTAGACCTTCCTGAACAATTAGATGGTTTTGGTCAATCAATCATATGTAATTTGATCATATTTTCGGCAATCTTGAATGGATCACAGCAGTATGGGAGGCGAACTGAAATGGTATTTGCTCTTGAATTAGGAATTCTTGGGCGTATGGCATGCCACTAAGTCGCAAAAAGATCTTCAAGCTTGACAACTGATAATTTTCCGAAAGCGAATGCATATA
>JBHHZW010000073.1:0-8610 GCA_046758305.1 Bacteroidota bacterium
CTCGCATGCGGCCGCTTACATACACTACCCCAAAACCGCTCATCAAACTCGGGAACAAATCGCTCCTCGAGCATTTGGTGCTAATCTTGCCGAAAAAGATAACAGAACTTATTTTGGTTGTAGGCCACTTAGGAGAAAAAATCAGAGCGCTTCCCTACATTTTCCATGATCCGATACAATTCGCCAAAAAAATGGACCCAAGAAAACTTCGGTTCGCCTCTCGAATCGACGGAAAAGAACAACTACATTCTCATGTCCATTCGATCAAGAGTATTGAATCCCCAGAATGTGTTGAACTCAGCAGTGGTTTACGGATCCGTCTTCTCGGCGTTAAGGCAATTCCGAGCAAAATTAACGAGGCCGTAAATTTTCTCAGAAACATCACCAGAAATCAGAAGGTGTTTGTGAAATTTGATAAACTCAGATATGATGGTGAGAATACTGCTCTCGGATATCTTTTTCTCAGGAACAAGACGTTCATCAATGCTCATCTCATCAAACGTGGACTCGCCGAAGTCGACAGGCTATCTGAATATCGATGGAAGCGCAAATTTCTTCAGTACACCAACTTGAACGACACAGCGCGAGGCCTTCGCCAGAGCTAAGCTCACCACGAGGATTGATCTCAACGGTTCCGATCCAAACTTTCCAACGTTATCTCGTTCTGCACCCTAGCTCCACGCTTTCGGCACAAGAAGCAATTCTGGAAAACGGAGCGGGGTCTGAAGAATTCTCAATGTCAACCTTCTTCCCATACCAGAGTCTTTTTTCGTGCCGCTAGAAACAATTCTCCTGATCGCATTCGGTGGAGTATTGACGGGAATCATCGGTGCGCTGTTCGGACTCGGCGGCGGTATTTTTTTTATCCCGTTTCTTGTCCTCCTCCTTGACATCCCGATGCACCAAGCCATCGCAACGAGCCTCGTTGCCGTCATCGCGACTTCCAGCGCCGCTGCTTCCGTGAACATCGAGCGCCGCTTCACAAACATTCGACTGGGCGTGGTGCTAGAAACGGCGACGACCGCGGGTGCTGTCCTCGGTGGAATGACAGCAAATATACTCAGCGAGGATGTGCTCTCCAGATTGTTTGGTGGATTACTCTTTTTCGTCGCAATCTTGATGGCCAGGAGTATGCGACAGCGAGAATCCTCGACTCCTGAGACAGTTTCGGCACAAGAAGGAAAGCTCGGAGCCTCATACTTTGATCCAGCAGTTCAGGAAGAAGTTCGTTACGACGTGAGACGTGTACCTGCCGGGCTGGGGGTATCGTTCTTTGCAGGAAATATATCCGGACTGCTCGGCATTGGAGGCGGGATCATCAAGGTGCCCGCAATGACTCTCCTCTGCGGACTTCCAATGAAGGCAGCAGCGGCGACAAGTAATTTCATGATCGGTGTGACTGCTCTTGCGAGCGTATTCATTTACTTCGCGCACGGCCACGTGCAGGCAGTGGTCACCGGCGCGGGTGTCTTGGGCGTATTGGGCGGGTCACTCCTCGGAACGTACCTCAGCGGCAGACTTCACGGGAAACTCATCACCGGGCTGTTCGTAGTCATTTTGATTGCCGTCGCTATCCAGATGTTCCTGCAACCCTGAGGACTACTCCATGCATCCAGCCACAATCGAAAAACTGGTCAGTCGCACGCTCCGAGGCGGCGTGCTCATGAGTGCTTCGTTGTTGGTGGTCGGCACCATCGGCCTATTCCTCCATCCGTCGAGCATGCCACCCACTGTACCGGCCCCAACCCTTGCTGAACTTGTTGAGGCGATCGCTACAGGTACCTCATCCTTTTCATTTCCAATTCTCCTCCTGCATGCCGGCATTCTCGTCCTAGTCCTTACCCCTCTTGCTCGCGTCCTCATAACATTGCTTGGGTTCACAGCACAGAAAGACTGGACGTTCGTTGTGTTTTCGTTTATCGTGCTGCTGGTTATAACTGTGAGCGTCGCTCTTAGCGTCAGCTAACCTTTCGCTCGCGAAATCGGCCCCTGTCAACATTTTTCTCTTTGATTTTCAGCCGTAATTTCATAGATTTTGTGTTCAATAATCATGTCGATCTGAGAGCATGATTCTCTCCGACCAAAAAATCTTAGCGGAAATCAAGAAGGGAACGATTGTGATTGAGCCGTTCGAACCAAGATATCTTGGTTCCAATAGTTACGATGTTCATCTCGGAAAATGCCTCTCGATGTATAAAGACGAAGTGCTCGACTGTAAGAACCGCAACCCTGTCGAGTACTTCGAGATCCCAGAGGAAGGATACGTTCTCCTCCCGGACAAGCTCTATCTCGGCGTTACGATGGAGTACACTGAGACTCACAAGCACATTCCGTTCCTGGAGGGGAAGAGCAGTATCGGGCGGCTTGGGATTGACATCCATGCGACCGCTGGAAAAGGGGACGTCGGTTTTTGCAACCACTGGACGCTCGAGATATCCGTGAAGCAACCCGTCAGAGTATACGCCGGCATGCCGATCGGTCAGCTGATTTACTTTGAGGTGTCCGGAAAAATTGGCACTGCGTATACAAAGAAACCAACGGCAAAATATACCAGGCGCAGTGAGAAACCTCTGGAATCAATGATGTGGAAAAATTTTGAGAAATGAAGAGTAGGAAGAGAAAACTTCACAACAATCATGTATTATCAATCCAATGACCTTCCTTCAGAAACTCCGAGCTATTCAAAAACGCAACAATAGTCTCCTCTGCATCGGTTTGGACACCAACATCGACAAGCTGCCAGAGTTCATGTTTGAATATGGTGACCCAGTGTTCGAGTTCAACCGAAGGATCATCGACGCGACCAAGGACCTTGTCTGTGCCTATAAGATCAACACGGCCTTCTACGAGGTGCGGGGTGAGTCCGGATGGTACACTGTCCACCAGACGCTCGCTCGGATTCCCGAAACCATCGTGCGGATCGCCGATGCGAAGCGGACGGATATTGGCAACTCGGCACAGCACTACGCGCATCTCTTTATGACCGACTATGAGTTTGACGGAGTGACGCTCCCGCCGTACATGGGTTGGGACTCCATCGATCCGTTCGTGAAGCGTACGAGCCAGTGTGGTTTCATCCTCACCCTGACCTCCAACCCTGGCTCACGAGATTTCCAATTCCTCAAGGTCGGGTCAAAGCCGCTGTACGAGAAAGTCATCGAGAAAGTAAAAAAATGGAACACAAAGAAAAACCTTGGACTCGTCGTCGGGGCTACACACTCGAAAGACCTCCGTCGAATCCGGAAACTCGCCCCGGAACTTCCCATTCTCATCCCTGGCGTCGGTACACAACAGGGTGACCTCCGATCAGCCGTTCGGTATGGCTCCTCGACACAAGGCGATCTTGCTCTCTTCACCGTCAGCCGCGATATTCTCTATGCCCGCCTCGATGAGCACTTCGCCCATGCTGCACGCCAGAAAGCACTCTGGTACCGGGATCAGATTAACAAGTACCGCAAAGAATTTTTTCGCTAAACTCTACAGCGAGAGCACGCTCCCGAGCACCGCCTTGCACGGTTGATCTATCTTCATCGGAGATGCATTGATGAAATCTCATGCTTCCATCCCTGAAGAGCTTCTTCGCGAGGTCTGGCTCAACCAGCGATTCGCAAGCAGATCCCTTAGAACAACGGACGGAAAACCGATCGCTGTCATCGACCCTGGCGAACAGAACGACGACAGCGGACCTGACTTCAAGCAGGCAAGAATAGAAATCGGTGATGTCCTGTACAGCGGAGACGTCGAAATCCACCGAAACCCAAAGGAGTGGACATCGCATGCCCATGACCGCGACCCACGATACAACCAGGTCATCCTCCATGCTGTCATGTACGGAAGCCGGGAGACCAGCTGTACAGAGAGCGGCCGTGAAGTCCCGGAACTTGTCATGGCCGAGTATCTCGATGAGTCTCTCTTCTGCGCTTGGAGTGGTTTACCCGTCGGCGAGGAACTACCCCGGATCCGGAGGATCAAATGTTCGGGGCTGAACGACGGAGTCCGTCAAGACGTGCTCAAGCGGTGGCTGTTGAAATTGGCGCAGCAGCGGCTGGAGTTCAAGGTGAGGAGATTGGACGAGCGCCTGAAACAGCTGATCAGTGAATCGCGCTCCTTCCTCCGTGAGCCGTATGCCCGATACATTGGCGACCCGTCGGAAATCCCGCAGCCATCACAGGAGTACACCCGACAGGATTATACCAAGGTAGACCTCTGGGACCAGGTCATCTACGAGGGGGTAATGGACGGGCTAGGATATTCGAAAAATCGACAGCCGATGCTCACGCTCGCCAGGAATGCCACACTTCGATTCCTGAAAGCAAGACTTGAGAATCGGAGGCACGAAGAACATTTCCGCATTGTTCAGGCAGCATTGTTCGGAGCAGCGGGCTTGTTGCCTTCGAGCCGCATCGCTGCAGACAGGAAGATGCGATCTCATCTTCGCGAGTTGAGAAAACGCTGGAAGCAGATGCGATCGTACTACAAAAGAAGGATTCTTCACGCCGCGGAGTGGCAGTTCTTTCGGTTACGGCCTCAGAATTTCCCAACCCTCCGGCTCGCAGCCGCAAGCCAACTTGCGCTCCAATTCTGTTCGGACGGCATTCTGCGACCGATCATCCGTGTCATGAAGGACTCCAGCACTAGCCATGGGATAAGATTTCATCTTCTCCGTCAACTGCTCGCTGTCAATCCGTATGGATGCTGGTCGACTCACTACACGTTTGAGAGAACGGCACGGAAACCAATTAGGATGCTCGTTGGTGCTGATCGGACAAATGAAATCATCGTCAACACGTTCTTTCCCATTTCACTCTTGTACGCCCGTGTCTTTAGAGACCATGAGCTCCGTGGCCAGATCCTGTCGATACTCAGCTGTTTTCCAGCTTTGAGTGAAAACACTGTGACTCGAACGATGGAAACTCAACTTCTAAGAGGCAAGCTAAAGCTAAACTCCGCCCTGATCCAGCAAGGGGCCATTCAACTGTTCAACTATTACTGTACAGAAGAGCGTTGTTCGGAGTGTGACGTCGGAAAGGTTGTTTTCCGGACTTCGTAGTTGGACGAACAGTGCGAGATCAGCTGTTTCCTGCTACGACTGCGGAACAGCAATCTCTCGGCCAACCTTTTGCTCTCTTGCTTTTTGATAAACCACTCTTGCCGACGCCACATCCCACGCCGCAATGCCGTGAGACTTGAAGAGGGTGATGAGATTTTCTTTCGAACGAAGATTTCTGGATGTTGCTTCATGAAGCTCGTGCACTTGGTTCCAGTGCAGACGACCTTTCTCCAGCAGTGGAAGAAATTCACCACATTCATGCTTAGCCTGCTCGACGGAATCCACGACGAGGACATCACACCGCTTAACTGCCTCCTCGTCCAGCTCTCGCCGAACGAGCAAATTTCCTCCTGTCGCATTGAGATGTTGCCCCTCTCGTAGCCAGGCTCCCAGTACGACCGGCTCTTTTGAGGTCGTTGCGCTGACAATGATGTCGGCTCGCCGAATCGCCTCTTCTCCAGACGCCACTGTGCGTACCTCGGCATCGACGTTTGATTGCATCTTCTCGACAAACCGCTCTCTGTGCTCCTTCGAACGACTGTAGACTAACACGTTACGAACTGGTCTTACCGCGCAGATAGCTTCGAGCTGTGTCTCCGCTTGAAAGCCAGAACCGATCACGCCCAGAATTGAACAGTCCTTGCGGGAAAGGTGCTTCGTCGCGACGGCACTCGCAGCACCCGTACGTCTCTGGCCGAGGGTCTTCGCCTGCATCACGGACAGCAGTGCACCGTCCTCAGCACTGTAAAGATAGACAAAGAACTCCGTGCGTCCTCGAGTCGTTGTGTACACCTTGCCACCGAAGACATTCCAGCCTGGTACAGCTGCCATCATCGAATGGAAAAACACGTTCGACACACGAAGGCGTTGACGCGGATGATTCAGGACCTTTCCCTCACCCTGAAGCAGAGTAACTTCTTCTACCGCATTCAAAGCATCGTCGAGGGAAAATAATCTTTGTACCTCGGATTCGGTCAGGAACAACACGGTCGTAGGATTATCTCCTTGGGATATCTCTTCGCAGCGGGAGTAAAGGAATCGAGTTTCCCTATGGACTTCAGAAGTGCAACTTCATACCAAGAGCGAGCGATACTTCATTCGTCCCATCTGAACCTACTAGGAACCGAGCACTTTCGCTTGCGAAATTCATACTGAACACTCTAAAATCAAAACCAAAGGCCGCGGACCAGAAGGACCCCTCCAATTCTCCAATTGAATGTCGAATATAATGAAAACACCTCATCAAACTGCTGAGCCTCGTCACAGAAGACTAGAATTTTGGAGTGGCTCAAAGTTGTTGAGAAACACCGTCACTGCGGGTTACGTTTTCTGAGGTTTTTTCTTCGCCGCTGGGAACAGGATATTGTTGAGGATCAACCTGTATCCTGGTGAGTTCTTGTGAAGGTTCAGGTCGGTGGGTGGGTCACCAACTTGATGCTGGTAATCCTCCGGATCGTGACCGCCGTAGAACGTGAAAGTCCCTCTTCCAAAGTTGCCGTGAATGTATTTAACCTCGTCTGCTCCACGCTTCTCTGCCAGAAGAACGAGAGCTTTCTTAAGGACGCTGCGCTTGAAGGAAGTCGTCTGTCCAAAAAAGCCATGGATGATATTCACGTGGTTCTGCGTGAGCATCGTCGGCACAGGATCGTACTTTGCGGAAAATTCGAACAGCGTGAAATAATCCGACTCAATGTTCACCAGTCCCAGCTGATCGCTCGGAGGAATGTCAATGTCCGAGAATTCGTACCGGAGCGGGTTCTTTTCCAGAACGAAGTTCTCAAACGCAAGCGTTTTCGAGAAGTCCAGTTCCTCCTGTGCGTTCCGATCCGGAGGATCGCCGTCATACATCACGTCACAGATATCGACGTTCTCCGCAGCGAGTGCGATGTCGTATGTGTCTGTGGCAGAGCACATCGCGAACAAGAATCCTCCAGACGCAACGTAGTCTTTGAGTTCCATTGCAACAGCTTTTTTCGCCTCGGAAACTTTACTGAATCCGAGCGCGCGAGCATGTTTTTCATACAACATCTGCTGCTCAATGTACCATGTGGCGTTTGCGTAGGTTGCGTAAAACCTCCCATACTGACCCGTGAAATCCTCGTGGTGGAGATGTAGCCAGTCGTACTGGCTCAACTCCCCCTCCAAGACTTCCTCATCCCACACCTTGTCATACGGAATCTCAGCGTACTCGAGGACGAGCGTCACGGCGTCATCCCAGGGCTGGAAGTTTGGTGGAACATAGACAGCCACTTTGGGAGCCTTCTCGAGTCGAATCGCATCCATGTTGCTCGCTTCGCTCTCCACCACCGCGAAGATCTGAACGGCCTCTGCACCGCTAAGAGCCTCAAACCGCACGCCCCGAACGAGGCACTCTGTTGCAAGGAAGCCGTGGTAGTTCATGAGAAATGAGCCGCCCCGGTAGTTCAACAACCAATCCACTTCGATGCTTTTCGTCAGGGCATGGTAGGCGATGCCGTACGCTTTCAAGTGGTCTGTCTGCTGCAAATCCATCGGAATGAGAAGCTTCTCCTGAGCCACTGCACAGAGAGCAGTCATCAAAAGCAGAGAACAAACGGTGGATCGTACTCTCGACATTATCGCTCACATTTTACGGTCTGAGATGCACAGTTAGTCACTATATCGAATCCCCCCGCAACTGCCGAATCCGTTTCCTCGCCTGAGCAGCATAGATGGAATTGGGGTCTTGCTCCAACAACTTGTGGTAGGCTTCAATAGCCTTTTGTGGGTTCTTCAAGTGAAACTGATAAATCTCGGCGATGCTCAGCTGGGCACGATCGAGCACCACGCTGTCATTCCCAAAATCGGCGATGAGCCGCTCGTACGATGCGATCGCCTCAACAAAATTCTCCATGACCGTTTGGAGCATCGCGATCTTCATGTGTGCTTCATCGCGGAGAAACGACGTCGCGTGCTCTCCCAGTATCTGCTTGAGAAATTCGATCGCCTCGGAATATTTTCGCTGCTTTACCAGGAACTCAGCTCTGGCGTAAAGCTCCAAGGCTTCCTCATTCCGCATCCGGTTCTCTTGGATCAAGGTTTGAAGCAACAACGCATCGTTGGCGAAATCGAGCATCGGGTCTTGGACGAATATTTGCAGCTTCTTCACCGCGTCATCAAACCTGCCGCGATAGTAATCCAGCTCAGTCAGCTTGAACTGCAATTTCTGACGGAGGTCGGGGGGAAGCGCTCCTCTACCGGCCAGACGGTTCCATTTTTCTTCAGCCTTGCCGATATCGCCTTTGGCAATCCACACTTCCCCGATCTTCACACCGATCTCAAAACTCGTCGGCGTGCCGGGAGCAGCCTGTTCACCCTTTTCGAAGGCTTCCAGCGCGCCGTCGAAGTCAAATAACCTTTCGAAGCGTATGAGGCCAATCTGATAGAGCGATTGAGCGGCAAGGTGGGAACGGGGCTGCACAGCAGCAATCTCCGCGTAAAGATCGACCGCGCTCTGAAAATTCGGTCGCTGCTCGCCTGGAGGAAACTCGAGCGAAATCGGACTTCGCCTTGAATCATCAAGGAGTCGACTCAGCTCCTCG
>JBHHZW010000074.1:0-8575 GCA_046758305.1 Bacteroidota bacterium
TACGATCCAGAACGACATCCTCAAAGAGTACATAGCCCAGAAGGAATGGATTTATCCACCGAACCCCTCCATGCGAATCATCACGGACATCTTCCAGTATTGCGTGAAGGAGGTTGCTCAGTGGAACCCGATCTCGATCAGCGGCTATCACATTCGCGAGGCGGGTTCGACGGCTGCCCAGGAGCTGGCGTTCACTCTGGCGGACGGGTTTGCGTATGTGGAGGCCGGGATAGCGCGGGGTCTGAAGGTCGATGAGTTCGTGCCGCGCCTGTCCTTCTTTTTCAATTCTCACCTCGATTTTTTTGAGGAGGTCGCGAAATACCGAGCTGCACGAAGGATCTGGGCTCGGAGGATGAGAGACAAGTACGCTGCGAAAAATCCGCGGACGTGGATGCTGCGGTTTCACACGCAGACGGCCGGGTGTTCGCTGACCGCTCAACAGCCGGAGAATAACATCGTCCGCACGGCGTATGAAGCACTCGCGGCCGTGCTGGGGGGAACACAGTCGCTCCACACGAATGCGATGGACGAGACCCTCGCACTGCCGACGGACAAGTCAGCGAAGATCGCACTTCGGACCCAGCAGATCTTGGCTCATGAAATTGGTGTCAGCAACACGATCGACCCCCTCGGTGGCAGTTACTTCGTCGAAGCGCTGACCTCCAAAATGGAGGAGGAGGCCGAGAAGTATTTTGACCGAATTGACTCTCTCGGCGGTGTCATTCCGGCCATCGAAGCCGGCTTCTTCCAACGAGAGATCGCTGATGCCGCATACCGCTACCAGCAGGAGCTCGACCGGAAAGAAAAGATCATTGTCGGTGTGAACGAATACGTCGAGGATCAACAGCCGGAGATTCCGATTCTCACGATACTGCCGGAGGTGGAAGAGAAGCAGAAGCACCGCATCGCTGAGGTGCGCGCAAGTAGAAACATGAGTGAGGTTGAACGGGCACTCGCCGAGCTTCAACAGGCGGCCAAAGACGATTCGAACATCATGCCGAAGCTCCTCGCCTGTACGCGCGCATATGCGACCCTGGGGGAGATGTGTGGGACATTGCAGGAGGTATTTGGCGTGTACGAGGAGCCGGCGGTGTTTTGAGGCGGATCCCGCTTCTCACCTTCCCGAAGGGATGCCTTCGGCAGGCGACTTCGCCACTTGTGCAGGAGCGGAAATTTACAGTCGTGCGCGTTGTCCCCCTTTACAAGGGCGACCTGAGGGGTTACGAAGAAGCTCTTTTTGGTCGTGCTTGATGACCTGTTTAGTGTACCCTGTCTAATCAGAGCGCATGCTCACCCAATTCATTCGACTCGTACGCCCCCACCACTGGATCAAGAACTTCTTTCTCTTCGCTCCGCTCATTTTCTCCAAGAACCTGCTTGAGTGGCCGCTACTCCTGCTTTCCGTTCGCGCTTTCATTTCGTTCTGTTTAGTTTCTGGGGCGGTCTACACTCTTAACGACCTCTTTGATGCACCGTACGACCGCCTGCATCCGGTCAAGAAAGACAGGCCGATCGCTTCGGGTCGAATTTCTCGGCTGCAGGCGGTCCTTCTCGCGGCGGCGTTGTTGGTCCCGGCTGCCTTCCTGGCATCGGAACTTGACGGTCGGTTTCAGCTCGTTTTGGCTCTCTATTTTCTCATCAACCTCCTCTATTCTGTCAAACTCAAAGACATTGTCATCATCGATGCGATGATCGTGTCGCTTGGATTCATGCTGCGCGTTATTGCAGGAGCGTACGTGATCGATGTCGTTCTTTCGGAATGGATCATTATGTGCACCTTCTTTATTTCACTCTTCCTTAGTTTTTCGAAACGGAGAGCGGAACTCGCGTTCCAACAATTGAACGACCCGGGGAATACACGAGAGGTACTCCGCGAGTATTCCATTTCGCTTGTGGATCAGATAATACTTGTATGCGCTGCCGGAGCACTCATCTCCTACGGACTGTACACACTGGCGGACCGAACGGTCCGCATCTTCGGGACGGACAACCTCATCTACACCACGATATTTGTCGCCTACGGGATTTTTCGCTATCTTTACCTCATCCACAGGAAACAGCTTGGGGAGAATCCGACACTCCTCATCCTCACCGATGTGCCGCTGCTCTCAAACATTCTACTGTGGATCGGCACGTGCGTCTTCATCATCTACTGGGGATAACGGAGGCCGGTGCTTTCCAAGATAATTCCGGATTCCGTGAGCAAATGCTATATTGACTTTGTCTAGATAGTTTTTCTCTCATCGATGGGAGTAAACCCGCTGTTGTTGTCCGATACGATGAGGGAAAAAACTTGAACTGCTCAGTAATCGCGTGCGTGGGCAAACCGATACCGATGGTCCCGCAAAGCGGGACGAGTAGGACGTACCGATCAAAAAGTCCCGTTCTTGGGGATCCCGTGTAACGGGAAGAGTAACAGACCGTTTGACCATGTGCCTTGGATATTCTTCATGAAGCACCCTATTGTGGACAAGCCTGAACGGAGCCAAAGATTCCTAACGGGAAGAGACGCTTCGCAGAGTCGATGTTGTTCCTTATCGCGCTGATCTGGGGTGGGACATTTGTAGCTGTGAAAGGCGCTCTTGACAGCGTGGATCCGTTGACCTTTCTTTTCCTCCGGTTTTTCATCGCGACTGTAATATTTGTGTTGGCCTTTTCCGGGAAGTTGTCAGGACTGACCCGAGATACCCTGAAAAAAGGAATAATCCTTGGTGTACTACTCTTCCTTGGTTATGCATTTCAGACTACTGGACTCCAGTACACATCAGCATCCAAATCCGGTTTCATTACGGGGCTGCTGGTCGTATTTACTCCGATCTTTCAGTGGGGAATCGAGCGGCGGACACCGAAGGTGGGAAATATCATCGGAGTGGTTCTCGTGAGTATCGGTCTTTGGCTTCTGATGGCGCCAGATGAATCTGATTTAAATATTGGAGACGGCCTGACGTTCCTCTGTGCGATACTCTTTGCACTCTACATTGTCTATCTCGACATCTACAGCAAGGGACAGGACGCAATCCATTTGACGTTTCTCCAGTTGGGAGTGATAACAGTGTTGTCGCTGATCGCGGCGCTCGGGACAGAGGAGATATCCATTACGTACTCAACCCGGTTTCTGGTGGGCCTGGGATACACCGGTGTCCTTGCGACTGTTCTCACGACGTATCTTCAGACTCGATATCAAAGGGATACCACGCCGACGCGAGCGGCGGTGATTTTTACACTGGAACCTGTCTTTGCCGCTGTGTTCGCGTATCTTATTTTGAAAGAAATCATCGGACTCTTGGGACTTCTTGGAGGAGCACTAATCTTCAGTGGTTTGGTCGTGTCTGAACTTGCAGACGTCTTGAATAAGTTCTGTGTAAAGTTCCTTGGACTGCGGTTTGTAGATCGGCAGGAAGAATTATGAGAGATATGCTTGAAGGGCTCAACCCGGAGCAGCGCGAAGCGGTAACGACAGTTAACGGCGCGCTGCTGGTGATCGCTGGGGCGGGTACTGGAAAGACCAGTGTGCTCATCCGACGTGTCGCATATTTGATTGAGCGCGTTCGAGTGCCACCTCAGGAGATCTTGGTGGTCACGTTCACGCAGAAAGCAGCCGCGGAGATCAAACGACGTCTTGAAGACTCGATTGGAATGTCTGGGGAGGATCTCTGGGCGGGTACATTCCATTCATTTTGTGCTGATATTCTTCGGCAACACGCGGAGCGTCTCGGGCTCCCGGGAGAATTCCACCAGTTCGTCAAGGTAGATCAGTGGATCTTTCTTCGTCGTTTGCTCCCACAGCTCAACCTCGATTACTTCCTTGAGCTATCCGATCCGTATCGTGTGATCTACGAATTCGTTGAGTTTATCGGACGAGCAAAAGATGAGCTCATTTTTCCGGAGGAGTACATTGCATACGCTCAGCAGAAACAACGCGAATTCAATGAGACCCACAACGTACGATTTCAGGAGATCACAAAGTTCCTCCGTGAGGACAAATACATCAACACCCGTCCGAGCGCAGCAGCACACCTTCAGCAAGCTGAATGGCTGACGCTGAAGAAGGCCGGCCTTGAGGTGAAGAAAATGCTGGAGATAGGGGAGATCTACCGGCGTTACCAGGAAGCGATGATGAAAGCAGGATGTCTTGACTTCGGTGACCTCATCTTCCACTGTTATCGACTTCTGAAAGAAAACAGCGATATCCGCGGGATGTACCAAGAGCGGTTCCGTCATATTCTGGTCGATGAATTTCAGGATACGAACATCGCGCAAATCGAGTTGCTCAGACTGCTTGCGGAGCCTCGTCGGAACATCTGTGTTGTCGGTGACGACGACCAGGCAATCTACCGATTTCGGGGAGCATCGTACGCGAGTTTCGTCAGGTTCAAAGATCTATTCCCCGACTTCGCGGTCGTCAAGCTATATCAGAATTACCGGTCGACTCAGCGCATTCTCAAGGCCTCTGGCCATCTCATTGAGCACAATGCTGGAGCTCGGTACGACCCGGAGAAGAATCTCTGGACGGAGAAGGAGGAGGGAGAGTTCGTCAAACTCTTCGTATCATCTGAATTCACCGATGAAGCGGCTGCAATTGCGGACGTTGTGCAAGAGCAAGTCGGCCGGTTGCCGGCGGATCAGAAAGACTACGGGAAATTTGCCGTCCTGTACCGGGCCCACGCGCATCGAGAACTCATTACCAAGGAGTTTGATAGAAGGAAGATCCCGTACGAAACTGTTCCAGCCGAGGATCTCGTCGCGACGGACGTGGTCCAGGAGGTCTTTTCGTTTCTCCAAACCGTACGCAACAGGAAAGTCGCAGGTTTGAAAGATACGCTTCCGTTGATGAAAATTCTTTCACTGCCGCGATGGAAGGTGCCGGTGGAGGAACTGGTGAAGCTCTTCAGCTTGGTGGATAGGCAGAGAGTTTCGATCTATGACCTCATTTCTGGCCCGTCCCGATCCCGACAAGGAGTCGAGCTCGGGACTTCCCTCCAGCGCGTGACGAAGGGGAGACTGTCTGAGCTCAACGGTGTGATTGAACAAATTGCGGAAATGGTAGAACAGGGGAGGTCCGTGCTTGAGATCGTTGAATTTATCATCAGCCAGTCAGAGTACAACATCGCTTCCCTTCAATCACAGGATACTCGGGAGGCTGAGCAGGTGATGCGTGCCATCAGTGGTTTGCTGCGTTTTGTTCAGGAGAAAACGGAGCACGATCAAAACAGGTCGTTTCTGAGCTTTGCAGAATATCTTGATTTCTTCATCGAAGCCGGCGGCGAGATTCAACCCGTCACTGCACTGGAAATGGAGCAGCCCTGGCCGAACTTCCCTATAAGTGGGGACGGGCGAGTGAACGCAGTCAAATGTATGACCGTTCATGCTGCCAAGGGGTTGGAGTTCGACACGGTGTTTCTTGTAGGTTTGACGAACAGCCGTTTCCCGACGCGCAGGCGGTCCGAGACGGTGAAGTTTCCACCGGAGCTGCTGAAGGAGGTCATTCCATCGGGTGATGTGCATCGACAGGAAGAGCGGCGGCTCTTCTATGTGGCGATGACACGCGCGCAGCTCAGCCTCTACCTCTCGGCGATCGACAAAAAAGGCAACAGGAAATCGCGGTTTGTCGAAGAGGCAGGAGCACCCGATGCGGACTACCTCGAGTACGAGATGATCGCGCCAAGACCGGTCGCGGAGCCCCCTGACGTTTCCGCTCGAGTTCAGCCGTCTCTCTTTCCGATCCCAGAGAAACTCCGGCTGAGTTTTTCGCAGATCGAAACGTACCGAACGTGTCCTCTCAAGTACAAATTCCGCTACATCTACAGGATCCCCACGCCTCCGAAGGCTTATTTCGTGTACGGCGAGATTCAACATCGAGTGCTTGAGGCGTTTTTCTCGAAGATCAAGCGCGGCGAGGAAGTGAACGACGACACACTCCGACACCTCTACGAGCAACGCTGGCGTGAGGGCGGATTCGTCGACACGCTTCAACAGGTCGAATACAAGAAGCGTGGTTACAGCGAACTTCAAGAGTTCTATGATCGGAATAAAGAAATCCTGAAGGAGCCGCTCGCATTGGAGGAAGAATTTCGTATTTCGATCGGCGGGCATAAGGTGACAGGACGCATCGACCGTATCGATAAACTTGACGAAGAAAGTGTCGAGGTGATCGACTACAAGACGGGCAAGCCGAGAGGTCAGGACCACGCTGACCAGAGCATGCAGCTTTCCATCTATGCAATCGCGGTCCGGGAACGATTTCAGAAGGAGCCGAAACACCTCAGTTTCTACTATCTGACGAACAACGAAAAGGTGACTTCGGCCCGCACCGAAAAAGAACTTGAATCAGCAAAGGATTCTATGCTCGAAGTGGCCGAGGAAATTCTCGGACGGAACTTTCAGCCGAACAAGGGATTTCATTGCGACTGGTGCGAGTTTAAGCCGATCTGTCCTGTGTGGAACACCCGTGGCATTAACTGAGAATCGCGCCCAATTCGGCCACGCGTGAAGTGGCCCCTTCGGGGAATGGATGGTCACGTACCGAGGGGGGGTCCCCTTGGGAAGGTGACTTGTTTGGAGCTTTGCCATGAGCCGCCTGACGAAGGACAACCAGATCAAACGCCTGACGAGCATTATTGAGGCAAGCAAGCTTCTCAATTCCACTTTAAACCTCCGAAAAGTGCTGAAAATCATCCTGGAGCTTGCAACGAAACACTCTCGGGCGGCAAAGGGGACGATCTACTTGGTCGATCATCACAAGAAGGAGATCTGGTCGGAAGTGCAAGAAGGGAAGGAGAGGGTCCTGATTCATCTGCCGTTTGGAAGAGGTATCGCCGGGACAGTTGCGAAGACCGGGGACAGCGTCAACATTGGAGACGCTTACAAGGACAGCCGATTCTATGCCGGCATTGACGAGCGCACGGGCTTTCGCACGAAATCGATGATCTGTATGCCGATGCGAAATGACAAGGGGAAAATTGTTGGTGTATTCCAGCTCTTGAACAAGCGGGGCCCGATTTCATCGGGCCGGGGCGGATTTTTCACGCGGCACGACGAGGAGTTCCTCGAGACACTGTCGGTTCATGCTGCACTGGCAATTGAGAAAGCGCGTCTCCACCAGGAGGCTCTCGAAAAAGAAGCGATCGAGAAGGAAATCGAGATCGCGGTCAAGATCCAACAGCTGCTCCTGCCCGAACGCATCCCTCCTCTGGATGGGTTTGATATTTCTGCGGTGACAATTCCATCGAAACGCGTTGGCGGCGACTTTTACGATGTCATCAGACGTGGAGATCAAAAGGCATTACTCGTCATCGCCGATGTGTCGGGGAAGGGGATTCCTGCTGCCATGCTGGTCTCAACGCTGCAGGCCTGGCTCCACGCGTTCGTCGAAACGGGAATGGATCTCCTCGCAATCGTCGAGCGGCTGAACAAGATCATTTATGAGGACTCCACCATCGACAAATACATCACATTTTTCATATGTGAACTCGACACTGAGCGGAAGGTCATAACCTCCGTCAACGCCGGCCATAATTATCCCTTGCTTTTTCGGGCGGACGGCCCTATGCACCAACTGGAAAAGGGAGGACTTTCCCTCGGCATGTTTCCAGATGAGGTCTACGTAAAGGAAGAGATCCAGCTCGGGAGAGGAGATGTTCTCGTTCTCTATACGGACGGCGTCACCGAGGCAATGAACAAACGCGAAAGTCTGTACGGAGAAACTCGGTTCTACCAGTGCCTTTGCCAACATCTCGAGAAATCAGCGCGCGAAATCCAGGACGCAGTCCGTCATGATGTCCAGACCTACATCAAAGAAGCCCCGCAAGCGGACGATATCACGATGATGGTGCTCAAGGTAACCTAGGCCCGAAATAAACCGAGCACCACAATTCATTGTGGTGTCAGGCGGATCAACGCACGGAGCAGAAAACCGTATCAACGGTTTAGTGTAAAAGCCGATGAATCGGTTCACTAGGAATTTAGGATTTCCCCTCACCCCGACGAATCGGTGTGCAATCACGTGTGGAATAGCTATAGTAAAGAATTAGCTGCAGGAGCACCGGTGAATCAAGAAGACATCAAGGAAGTTCCCTATGCCCCTCGTCCTGGAAGAGGTCCGCTCGAAGGACTTAACGTCCGAGGAGAAACGATCTATTTTTGACCACGCGCTTGACCTGCATCTCGTAGGTGGAGAGGAGGTTGAGAATCTGACTCTCGACATCCTTGAGAAGGAGGATCAGAACGTCAGGCATCTGCTCCGAATCAAGATGGGGGATGAACATGTCGGTGTGTTATACCTCCTACCAGTTTCCTCTCAACAACACCATCTCGAGATGACGATTCTTATCCACGGACAGAGTCGAGGAAGAGGATACACGGCGCAGGCGGTTCATGCGCTTGAAGCATGGCTGGCCGCGAGATACGATGTGCTCTTTCTCTGTGCGAACGTTCGGGAGCACAACCCACTGCGGAAAGAATTGACGAAATTCTTGATCGAGAATGGCTACGTGTACAATCCCGGAATGGGGATGTTTGTGAAGAAGTTGAGGTAAATGCGGTGGCGTTCCCGCCATGGTCGTTCCTGCACGCCGTC
>JBHHZW010000075.1:0-8561 GCA_046758305.1 Bacteroidota bacterium
CAGCGAGCGCGAATACAGTGACGTTGCCTTCGTTATCGATGAAACGTCTGTCTGCAGCGGGAGGCTCGTCAGCTACAAAGCCCCTCAGCATTTTCCACCACTTCAGTGTACCTTTGGTATAGTCCTCTTGGGTGGGGTCGGTAATTGGGCTCCCAGCCGAGAAAAAATTGAAAGAGGACATGAGGAGGTTCCTAAAGCCCGGAAGCGGTTTCAAATCAAAAATCGCCGTGTCTCCGGGAGAAGCGACAATCGGCCCCTGGAAAAAGTCATATCCAGCGGCAGGAGGAGCAATTCCAAATTTCAGGAACTCCCTGTCGACTGAGTTTGAATTCCAGACGAAGCCCATACTCAGCGCCGTATCAGCCCCTACAAAGTCCTCGCTATAGTCACCGAGATCGGGGTCCGACCATTGGGACACGAAAAAGGAATCAGAGCGGAAGATACCTTGATTGATAAAGCGGAACTTCTTAAAGAGGATGTCCCCTAATGGGCCCACCCGCTTATAGCCCCAGATTGTTTCCTGCAACTCAATGCCAGTGGGCAACGAGCCGTACATGGCTTGACTAGCGGCAATACTGAAATCATTGACGACTATCCACATCACCTGATCCGCAGGTGCACTGGGGTCTGCACCGGCTATTCCCGGCTCGTCGAGGCCTTCAGCGATCAGTTCGCCCGGGAGTTTTCCTGCTGGAGGTCGAGTGAACACTCCATCTCCGTCCCTGTCAACAAAAGGAGCTCCTTTCGCGACAGGCCATTCCTTCCAGTCTTTATCATATATATCCTTCAACTGAGCTATGTCGGCATCAGTTACCGCGCTTGAGGCCTTGTTGAAATAAACCGCAGCATCTGGTCTCAGGTCCGTGCCCGGGTCAGTATAGTCGCGACGGATGCGGTAGAGCCGAACTCCGGGGGCATCTCTATCCTCCGGCACGCCGCCAATGACGGCGCCAGGCACCATACCCTGATTGTACGTTTGCCCACCAACGCGAATCTCCTGAGTCGTGGGAGGAAGTCCCGTTTCAGCGACTTCCAGCTTTCCTCCGAAGATAAATCCATCCCGAAAAATGACAGCGGCCGTTCCTTTCGGAAAAAAACCGCCGCTATCGTCGGTATATGGTTGGTTTGCCGATCGGCCCTGGGATTCCAACCAATAAACCCAGTTGTTGATATTGAGCGGACCGAAGTCACCGATCACCAGCTGGGAAGCATGAGGCAACCGACCCTTAGCCGGGCTCTTCCCCTCCGGATCCTCCTTCGCAGAGAGGTTACCACTCAGTAGAAGCCCAACGGCAAAAATAGAGAAGAAAGAAAGGAATTTCGGCTTCATATCTCAGAACTCCTATGTTGAGAGAAGTTATCGAACCGGCAAAGATTTCTAGTACTCAAGTCGCACACCAAAACGAATCTGCCGGGGAGAGCCGTAGATATCGTTCCCCGTCGCGACGTCATAATGCCACCGGTTCTGAAGATTAAAGGCATTATAGAAGTTCACGTACTGTTGGTCTTCACGAAATAGTGCTGCGTTCGGGCTTTGGAGCCAACCATCGTCCTGTTCGGTCCCTGTGTTTGGGTAAACGTTGATGACGTTCCTCGTGTTCAGGACGTTCAAGATGTTCACGTAAAATTCCAACGTGAACGACGTGAGGAAGAACGCCTTAGCGGCAAACAGGTCAATGTTAAACACCGGAGGGGTGCTCGATGAGTTGAGCGGTTCGATCGGGAACCTTGTTCTTTCGTCAATAAGTGCCCGGACTCCGATATTGTAGGGACTCGCCTGCCCCAAGCTCTCAGGCTCCTTGATCTTCGTGTAGGCATGTCCACTATTAAAGGTGAAGAGGACAAATGCCCCAAGCCCCTGAAGGATTGGGCCTCCATCCCCCTTTGCAAAGCGGTAGTCAAGCATAATCGTACCCCGATGTGCCTGATTGAAATCCAGCGGGGTGATGAAGTTTGGGAATCGACCGATATCCTGACGCTCGGTCACGCCGAACGTAGAGGTTGGATTCGAAGCTGTGCCGCGCGTATCCTGCAGCGTGTAGTTTACACGTGCTGAGAGGCGCTTGGTTCGACGCAAGTCCAATGTCAATTCGAGACCCTTCTTCGTGGAGAAGTCGTTGTTCAGATACGCAGTGAAAAGTTTGGTTCCGGTCTCATCAACGAGATTTCTCACGCCCAGTTCATCCTGTGTGTTTTTGTAAAATGCAGTTACCGTCAGAGCAGCAAAGTCCGTGACAGCCTGCCGGAAGCCGATTTCATATTGCGTTAGCCGTTCTGGTTTCGCCAGGAATCCAACCGGCGTCAGGAATGCATTCCCACGGGTCTCCGGACTGACGGTCCTACTCAAAAAGACCAATCCAACAAACATGCGGTTCAGACTAGGCATCTGCACGTACTTGCCATACTGGGCATAGAAGACTGTTCGGTCGGTGACTGGAAATGAGAAGTTCAATCTCGGCAGCACAAAATCATAGGATGGGCCCTCCTCGAGTCCTACTTCGTCAACTATATCGAAGGTTCTGTCAAAGTCGTCGAGATAGTTTAACGGATCGGCAAAGGTTCTTGCCTTCGGGCTAAAGTGCTCGTATCGCAAGCCAAAGTTTAGCACCAGGTCCTGATATTCAATTTTGTTCTGGAAATAGGCAGAGGCATAGATGGGTTTCTTCGGAGCATCACGTGCTGTAACGTCGCCATCCACTTTGTTGCCGAACACGTCATAGCCGTAGTTATTCACACGGCCTTGTCTGGCCCACGCGAGTCGTTCTTCTTCTTCCTGTCCGGGTCCGAAAACCCGCGTGGTTCCGCTCTCACCGTTGATCGCTACGAGGGCTGCAGGGATATCGGCGATGCTGAAACGCCGCATCTTCCAAGTCTCCAAGCGACCACCAGCTTTGAACTCCCACTTCTTTGTGATCTGTGAAACAAAGTCAATCGAGCCTTCAATGGACCGTTGGGAGTTTATATCATAGCGCTCATAAGGTGCACCGGGTGCTTGGAAGTTAAACCCTTGCCCAACGCTATAGTTGAGGGGTCCACGATATCGCTGCGTCCAGAGCGTATCATCCCCAAACGGCACCTGGGCGAGACTATCGACGTAACTCGTGAAATCACTTCCAAATCTCGGGTCGAAGCGCTCAAATTCTCTGAAATAGTACGCAATGCCGACCTCGTAAAAGGTCTCTTTATTGATGATGTGCGTCCCCCTGAGGTTCAAGAAAGTGATCTTTGTCTCCTGCCTTGCCTGTCGACCATGATTGAAGATCGTAACGAGATTGTTGGGCCAAGTGGTACCGCTCCTGAAACCACCCCCGAAGACTGAAGCACCAAACGAGTCAGGGGCCTTACGGAGACTATAGCTTCCCGTCAGCTTCAGGCTGATTGGATTCAGATTAAAGAGCAAGGTGCTCTGACCTTTGTAGGTGTAGTCCGAGGCACGATTGAGAAAATTCTCGTTGAGTTCGATCGTACCCCCGTTGGGGACCAGCCTTCCGGGCTCGACGGTGTCAAAATCGTCTGTCCGTACGCTATCAAACCGAAACGGGAAAACGAAACGGGCTGGAGAACGTTGGTAGGTGAATTGGCCAACACCAAAGTATCGCATTTTCAACGCTTCGACGGGCCCACCAAATGTGACCACCGCATTCCTATATCCGAAAGAACTTGTCCCTAAGAATTGATCTCCAGGCTTTGCAAAGTCATCGGTTCGATAGTCGACACTAGCGTGGAACTTGCTGCCCCCCGTCCGCATGGTTGTCTTTGCAATTCCGGAATTCGCTCCTCCAAGTTCAGCCGTATAGCCACCCGGTTGGAACTGAAGTTCCTGAAAGGCTTCCTGCACAACGCTCACTCCTTCGGAGTTGAAGAGTCGGTTAGTCACTGACGCCCCATCGACAAAGTACGCCAACTCTCCATCACGTCCCCCTCGAACATACAAGTTGCCATCTTGCCGGACAACTCCGGCATCGAGAGCGAGGATTGTCTGGGTACCACGGATCGGGAGATTCCCGACATCGTCGCGGCTCGTGATCCGAACCGTATTTGTGGTATTGCGTTGTACGAGCGGACGCTCGGCAACGATCAAAACAGGTTCGGTTTGGATAGTGGTCGGTGGAAGCTCGAAGTCGAGCGTGGTCGTCAGGGCTGCATTGACAAGCACGTTGGTGATGGTCACCGGTGCGTAGCCGATAAAGGTAGTTCTCACCGAATAACCGCCGGGTGGTACGTTAAGGACGACGTACTCACCGTTGATATCAGTCGCCGCACCGAGCACCGTTCCCTCGATGAGGACGTTTGCACCGATCAATTCCTCGCCTGTTTCGCTATCGGTGACCGTGCCGCGAATCTTTCCGTTTTGTGCAAAGACTAATGTTGGCGCGAGCAGCGCGATAAGAAACGCGGAAATGAGCATGCGTTTCATGGTTTACCTCCATGATTGAAGTTGGTCAGTTGAAAAAAGGACACTTCTCTCCCGTGATGACACACGGTTTTTTGATTGGTCAAAGCCGTAGTACAACTGGAGAAGAAATCGATTAAGACTGGTTGGTTGTGGGAAAAGTTGTAGCAACAATCTCTGACGGGGGATCACCTCCGATCGACGCGCAGCTTAGTTCGGATATTACCTGTGTTAGGAGTCGAAGTGAAGAATTCAGAGCGATGCTGTGAAGTGCGTAGCAATAATTGCGCTAAGGTCTAAAACTCCTCTTTAAATTATTAGACTTTCATTCCTCGCCTGAATATACAGATTTGGGAGGTATTTGTCAAGTCTTATTTGCAGTTTTCCCTGCTTTCTTCAGTCGTAAACAACTGCTTAAATATACTCATTCACGCTACATTTGTCAAGTCTTATTTTGTAATTTTTCCAAAAACCCCTGCCTCCCTTGCCAACCGCCGCTCCCCCTTACAGTCGCACGAGCTTTGCCTCGGAGACACCCTCGATCGAAGCAATCCGCCTGATCACAGTATCCGGTATGTCGCTGTCGACATTCATCACGGTGAGTGCACGTTCGCCCACGACGTTTCGACCGAGCGCCACTCCGGCGATGTTGATATTTGCCTTGGCCAGCACCGACCCGACTTTTGCGAGCATGCCGGGTCGGTCGATGTTCGAATAGAAGAGAAGATACCCTTCCGGCCGAACTTCAAAATGAAACCCATCAATGTTTACCAACCTTACAGTAGAAGCCCCGAAAACAGCTCCCCAGAACTTCCGCCGCTCCCGGTCCGTTTCATATTCCGCCTTGAGCAAGTGCGTATAATTTCCGCTATCACGCTCTTTTTTCTCGTTAACGATTAACCCCAATTCCCTGGCCAACATTGGAGCGTTCACGTAGTTCACGGGCTCAGAGAGGAGATGTCCGAGGATTCCCTTCAGGGTCGCTGCGCGAAGAATTTCGGCAGCCTGCTGAAGCAGTTCTCCACCATACGTCAGCGTGAGCGACCGGAGTTTGCCATGCATGAGTTGAGCGACGAGGCTCCCAAGCTTTTCAGAGAGTGTCACGTACGGCCTGATTTCCTCTTTCATAGCTTGTTGAATGGCCACGGCGTTCACGACGCCAGAGAACCCTCTTCCCTTGAGGACATCAGCGAGCTGCTCCGCGATGAGAATCGCGACCTTCTCCTGAGCTTCCTCCGTCGAAGCACCGAGATGAGGCGTCACGACGAGTTTTTCGTGCCGGATAAGTCGACGGTTTGTCGGGGGCTCCTCCACAAAAACGTCGAGCGCGGCACCCGCCACGTATCCGGATTCGAGAGCCCTTAGTAATGCCTTTTCATCCACGATCCCACCACGCGCACAGTTGATAATTCTCACTCCCTTCTTACACTTCCCGATCGTCTGTTCGTTCAGGAGGTTCCGCGTATCCTCAGTGAGAGGCGTGTGGACGGTGATGAAATCAGACCGACGCAGCACATCTTCCAGGTCAGCGAGCTCGATGCCGAGCTTCAGGGCTACTTCGATTGAGAGCACAGGGTCATATCCCACAACGATCATACCAAACGACAGACACCGGTGTGCGACCTCCCGGCCCACTTTCCCGAGGCCGATGATGCCGATCGTCTTCCCAAACAGCTCCGTGCCGATGAACGTTTTCCGCTCCCAAGTTCCCTGTTTGAGACTCGTGTGTGCTTGGGGGATATTTCGCGCAAGGGCAAGAAGGAGAGAAATGGTGTGTTCTGCAGTCGAGATGGTGTTGCCACCAGGCGTATTCATCACGATGATGCCTTTGCGAGTCGCCGCTTCGACGTCGATGTTATCCACCCCGGCGCCGGCTCTGCCGACGACCTTGAGACGGTCAGCACAGCGGAGAATATCGGCTGTCACTCGCGTCCTGCTCCGCACGATGAGCGCGTCATAATCGCCGATGACAGCTTCCAACTGGTCGGGTGTAAGTCCGGGCTTCAGCTCAACAGCGAAACCTTCACCGGAAAGAATGTCCACGCATCGCTGTTCGATAGGATCACAGATAAGGATCTTCATTAGGCTTTAGACCTATCCAAAATGACCAGTCATTCGTGCCCGAAGGTTTATGTCCCTCTCCAAGGATTTGTTACTTCTTTATCCGCCAAATGAATCCAGGTCCCTTTAGTCTGTCCGCCATACCGCTATAACTCGTTGGCGGACCACAAATTACTGCGGTGATGCGGGAATTCAAACCAAAGGGAGGAACAGTTTCAACGGTTTACGAGGAAAATCGCCACGCCGCATCAGTTCACCAAGAGATCTATATCATTTGCTATGGACATCGCAGAATCGTGATAGGATACTCTCCAAACAAGATCGTCCGCTCGCACTAATCAAGTTGCTGATGTTGCCAAGGAGAACAAGTGAACACTGGAAACATTCAAACTGCAAGTACTGTTACGAACAGACAAATCGAATTCTCTTGGATAAGTTTACACTGTTCCTTGAGCGTGCCCAACAAAGTCGCCTAGGCTCGACTCGGCTTTCCATCCCGAGTGCTCATTTTGTTTGAATTTACAGGTTCCGCGCGGACGCCGAACCAAGCACACTTGGGACCGTACCCGCCTCGGAGTCGACTGACGTTTGGAATTCGCTCTGCACTGCCCGAACTCCAGCACCGGGATCGAGCACGCCAGCGGACCCACCCCAACCACATTCGCGCAGGGCGCCCTCGAGCGCAGAGATCATCGCCACCACGTCCAGCTCGTCATAGAACCCAAGGTGAGCGATCCGGAAGATTTTCCCTCTCAGGTGACCCTGCCCGCCTGCAAACGTGATGCCGTATCGATCCTTCATCATCTTCAATAATTGCATAGCAGCGATCGTCGCTGGGACCCTGACTGCGGTGAGAGCATTCGAAGGATATCTTGCGAGCAACTGAAGCTGGAGAGCTTCGCATCCTGCGCGGATGGCGCGCGCAAGTTTCTCGTGCCGACGCCACACGTTCTCTATTCCTTCGTTCCGAATCATCCGAAGAGCCGTGTCCAGTCCCACGAATAACGTAATAGCGGGCGTCCAAGGTGTCTGAGAGTCAGCCAACGATTTCTTGGCAGCCGTAAGACTGAAGTAATACTTCGGAATGCGCGATCGTTCGACGAGCTTCCATGCTCGCTCATTCATCGTCAGAAAGGCGAGACCGGGCGGAATCATCAATCCTTTTTGTGACGCTGCCAGAAGAACATCGATCCCCCAATCATCCATGCGCAATTCGAGAGCGCCGACGGATGAAATCCCGTCCACGACGACGACAGCGTCCGTGTGTTTGCGCACAACATTCGTGATCGCACGAACGTCCGTTACCACGCCCGTGGAAGTCTCGCTATGAGTCAGAAAAATCGCCTTGGTCTTCGGGAACTTCTTCAGCATGTCGAAGACCTGTTCCTCCTGCACGGCATCACCCCACTCGACGGTGATTTCTTGGGCGTTCACGCCATAGGCTGAGCAAAGCTCTCCCCACCGCTCGCCAAACTTGCCACCGTTCACATAGAGGGCGGTATCTCCCGCAGAGAGAAGATTGCAAACGGCCGCTTCCATCGCACCTGTGCCTGAACTCGTAAAAGTGTAAACCTCCTGGCGCGACTTGAAGAGATATTGCAGGTTATCACTGACGCGACGGAAGAGCTCTTTGAATTCTGGCTGCCGGTGGTGAATAATTGGCTCGGCCATGGCGAGCGTAACTTGCTCGGGCACAGGCGTCGGTCCAGGTGTGAAGAGACGCTTTTTCATATTTCCTGAGCTTTGACGCGTTCTATTCAGAAGAAAGATACGAAGAACTTGATAAAGAAGCACCAAAAGGCCCCGTCAGGAAGCAGGAGGGGCTAAACCCGTTCTATACTAAATGATTTAGCAGAACAAGAGAATTTGGTGTTTTTGGATAGAGGTTCGTACTTGAAAGATCAAACAGTTGGAAGGGCACCAATCGGCAGCTCGCCCAAGCCAGGGTCAGGTGTCGAGCAACGATGCTCCACTGGGAGGAACATGAACTTGCGATGCGCCGCTCCGTTTGGGGTTTCTGTTTGCCGGCTCTCCCATTTAACCCTCGGCGGGGACGCCTTCGGGTTAGAGAAAAAGAATAGCTAACGCGAAGGCCTCTGGCCGAGCG
>JBHHZW010000076.1:0-8543 GCA_046758305.1 Bacteroidota bacterium
GCATAGTTTTTAAAAAAGGTAAAGAACTTATTGCAACAGCCAAAAGAAAGCGAATAGAAAATCTGGATAGATTGCCGTTTCCGGCATGGGACCTTTTCCCAATGGAAGTATACATAAACAACCCCATTCACAGCGAATAAGGAACCGGACATCTCGTTCATACTCTCGGCTGCGGAGGGCATTGGTCGCGGATTGCGGAAAGGCCACCTTATCATTCTGAAGAGCACGACGTTTCCCGGCACGACAGAGCAGTATGTGCTTCCGATTTTAGAAAAAACGGGCCTGAGGGTCGGAAAGGATTTCCACCTTGCGTTCTCCCCGGAGCGGATCGACCCCGGAAACAAGAAGTGGACGACTGCGAACACACCGATCGTCGTTGGTGGTGTGACACCGCGGTGCACGGAACTCGCTTGTTTGATCAGCGAGCAGGTGGTTTCCAAAGTGATCCCGGTCTCGAGCCCACGCGTCGCTGAGATGGAGAAATTGCTCGAGAATATATTCCGCAGCGTGAACATCGCTCTTGTCAACGAGCTGGCTCATCTCTGCGACCGCATGGGTGGCGTCAACGTGTGGGAGGTGATCGAAGCCGCAGCGACAAAGCCCTTCGGATTCATGCCTTTCTATCCGGGGCCCGGAATCGGCGGACATTGCATTCTTGTCGACCCGTACTGCCTCGAGTGGCTTGCGAGGCAGTACGATTTTCAGACGAACTTTATCGCCCTCGCCGCCGAAACGAATGAGAGCATGCCGTTTTACGTGAAGAGTATGGTGGTGCACGAAATCAGCATGCTGCCGGTCAGTTTTCGCGAGGCCAGAATCTTGATCCTCGGCGTCGCTTTTAAGAAAGACGTGGATGACATTCGGCAATCACCCGCGCTCAAGGTGATGGAGCTGTTGCTTCAGGACGGCGCGCGAAACATCCATTATAATGATCCGTACGTCCCGAGGGTGATTGTCGGCGGACGCGAATTCCGTTCAGTGCGCCTCACGAAACAGGAGCTGTCGAATGCTGATTGTGTCCTCATCACGACGAATCACTCTTTGTATAACTATAACCTCATCGTCCGAACGGCGAAGCTTGTCATCGACACGAGAAACGCCACGAACGACGTACTTCGGGGACGGGAAAAAATTGTCGTGCTTGGAGACGGAAAGTGATCGTGGCCATGAATGCCGCATTAGTTATTCGGAGGTACCATGAAGCGGTGCGCTTTTCTGTTGATCATTCTTTCTTTATCTGCAGGCTGCGGTTATCCCACGCAGGCTCAGACAACATCGAGTTCCCCTAGTTGGAATCGTGGGGAGCAGACACAAGCGAGGTCTAGGCGTTCCAGAGTCAGCAGCTTCGACCTGGATATTGAAAAGTCGGACATCAGAGATTTGCTGGGGAGGGGACTTATATCACCGACCTTGCCGATGGTTCCCCTGGAGCAAGCGGTCGATCCGGCGAAATACGTTGTGGGGCCATCGGATATCTTCTCGGTAAACGTTTGGCTGGGTACCGGCTTCAGCTTTCAATCTGCCGTTACTCCGGAAGGGACTCTCATCATACCAACGGTCGGAGAAGTGAGAGTTGCCGGCATAACACTCGCTGAGGCGAAGCAGCGAGTACGGTATCGCGTTCGCAAGAGGTACTCAGATGGTGATATTACGGTAACGCTGGTCAGTCCCCGGACATTTATTGTCTACGTTACAGGATTAGTCGATAATCAGGGACCGTATGCCGTGACGGCCACGACCCGAGTGGACGAAGCGATTCTTCTCGCGAACCTTCCAAGGCAAGAGACCGATGCCAAGCAGGGAGTGATGAAAAGCATGCCCAAGAACGCCTCCCAAAGGAACATTGTCGTGAGACGAAAGGACGGTTCGTCCGTGAAAGCGGACTTAGCAATGTACTACGGGACGGGCAACGAAGCGTACAACCCAACCTTGCTCGATGGGGATATGGTGTTTGTTCCGCGGAAGCACACACAAGAAAACTTTATTCGTGTTTTCGGTGCCGTCACGCTCCCTGATGCATATGAGTTTGTGAAGGGGGATAACCTTCTCGACGCGATCGCAGTAGCGCGTGGCCTGTCGCCGCTGGCGGATTCGTCGAATGTTGAATTGGTCCGCGTCGATGAAACTGCGACCAAAAGTTCCACGACGAGATTCGACTTGCGGAAGGTCTTGGCAGGTCGCCACCCGAGTGTTCCACTTGAGCGGGGAGATAGAATCGTGGTTTATCAGCATGTCGTCCTTAACAAGGACTTCACGGTAGGGGTTTGGGGAGAGGTGCGGTATCCAGGAAGATATCCGATCACGAAAAACACGACGAAGCTGTCGGATGTGATTCGGATGGCAGGGGAATTCACGGAGCATGCATTCTTGCAGGGTGGAATTGTTATCCGCCAAGAAGGAAATTACGACTTCAGTGGCGTAAGTCCGGACTTCGAGAAACTGATGTACTCACGCTCGGAGCAGGCCGAGCCATGGGATAGAAACTATTTTCTCCTGGATGCTCAAGTTAAGAAAAGACTCGTGAACGTTGATTTCGTACGGCTGTTCAACGACCATGACCAGTCTCAGAACGTGGTACTTTATAACGGTGACTATATCTACCTCCCGTCGATAAAAAATATGGTATACGTTTATGGGCAAGTAGTGAATCCCGGTTACGTTCCATGGGTGGAGGAAATGGACTTTCGATACTACATCCGCAAGGCGGGTGGATTCTCCAACAACGCTAACGCGGGAGACACATGGGTGATCAAAGGGAGAACTCTGGAGTGGATGAAGCCAGGCGATACCAAAGTGGAGGTCGGTGACAATCTGTATGTTCCAAGCAAACAGAAGCGTAATTTTCCATGGTATGTTACCACCCTCAGTCAAGGAGCGGCAGTCGTGGGCGCTATCCTCGGATCGATCGCTTTGGTCCTTCAGGTCACGAACTAAGACTTTCAAGTTTCCAGTCAAAAGGAGTACGCGTCGGGGATACAATGCTATCATGCTTCAATTCGAGAGGTGCTCGGAGAAGGCGATCAACATTTTCGGAAGACCCTTATGGACAATAAGATACCCCTAGACGGCACGTCGAAGAACATCTTCCATTACTTATCGCTTTTTGTTTCTCGTCGTCGATTGATCATTATCAACACTGTAACCGTGGGTGTTCTGGCTACGATCGTAAGTTTTCTGTTGCCCAAGTGGTATGAATCCAAGGCTTCGGTTCTGCCTCCGAAAGGAACAGATCTGCTCGGTGGACTTGCCGGCATTGCTTCGATCGCGAAGGAATTTGCACCTATAAGAAACATTCCAATTCTCGGAGGTGATGGCGACGCATATAACTATCTCGCGATTCTCAACAGTCGAACTGCGATGGAACGAGTAGTTCAGAATTTTGACCTCATCAACGTTTACGAAATCTCTGATTCTTCGATGGAAAAAACGCTCGAGGCACTGGAAGATAACGTTGATTTCGAAATTGAAAAAGAGGGCAATATCGTCATCAGCGTAGTTGATAAGGATCCTCAACGGGCGGCAGACATGGCCAACTATTTCGTTGAAGTTCTCAATGAAATCAGTATTGAACTAAATTCGCAAGAAGCTCAGAGTAACAGGGAATTCATTGAGCAACGCTACTTCAAGAATCTCGAGGATCTGAAAACCGCGGAGGGTGACCTTCAAGCATTTCAGAAGAAATACGGTGTGTATTCTCTTCCTGTGCCCGAACTTGGGGTAGAGTATCTTCGTCTCTATCGGGAAGTTGAGATTCAAAGTAAACTTCTTGAGTTCATGGTGCCGCTCTATGAGCAGGCGAAATTTGAAGAGAAGAAGGAAAAACCGAGTGTTTTGGTTTTAGACATAGCTGTACCCGCGGAGAGAAAGTCTTGGCCGAAACGTTTGCTGATCATATTCCTCTCCAGTTTTTCCGCTTTCCTTCTTTCGCTCTTCTATGTTGTTACAAGGGCACGATGGGACTCGCTGCGCGAGATTCACAAGGAACAATATACGGTAATGAAATCACTTCTCCGCAGACGGAGGGTGCCGTCCCAATGATGGGTCAATGAGAATCATCTAACACGATTGCCTTCATATCTCTCCGAGAATACGAGACTTCAATCGAGAAGCATTAGTTAGATCTCCCGTTTCAATAAATGGACTCAATATTCGAGTTTTCTCTTCGTAATCTAGTTTACCTCGTTCCAATATTCGCTCTCGGGCTTGCGTTCTATATCTGGTCTTCTCTCCGGACACACGTTTGGATTCCCACTGTTATCTTGCTCCATTTTTTACTGATCCAGAGAAGTGAAGAAATCACTTTCGGAGAGCTCGTATTTGGAATTTATTTTTTCTCCGTGCTGGGTTTTTGGTTTGTTCGGCGGAAATTGTTCCAAGAAAAACCCATTCTCGAAGATACTGCTGACCTCGTGTTTGTGGTTTTCTTAATCCTGTGCACCTTTTCTCTCGTTCCAGCGATGCTGTACAAGGCTGATCCTTTTAAGTGGCTCCGAGAGTACATCGTGTTCGTTGGTTTTCTGTTGTATTTTCCCATCCGCGAGTATTGCCGCGAACACAATTACACGGTCGTTCTGTTGTCGTTCCTTGTCCTTGCTGCTTACGTCGCGATTAGCAATCTCATTGAGTATAAACTGGCTACGGCGGTCGCGCTGTATTTTTGGGAGCTGGTCGGTTACCGACAGACGGTAAGCGAACCCTTAATGATGGCGATCATTCTGGTGTGTACATCATTATTTCTCTACGCGAAGTCCGGTTCCGTAAAGGTGCTCTATCTGGCGCTAGTTTCTTTTTTCGGGGCCTCGTTGATATTAACGTTTTCAAGGGGATATTGGATCGCCATCGTTCTTGGCTTCCTCCTGATATTCTTTCTCGTTGAAAGATCTCAGAAATTCAGAATGTTTCGATACGCGGCAGCGTTCACAGGTGTTGCGTCCTTTCTGTTGATTTTTCTTTTCAGTGACTTTGCGAAGTTTCTTTTTGATGCGATCTTCACTCGTTTTCTCTCTGCGGGCAATATTGCGAGTGACCCTTCAGTGCAAAATCGCTTGCAAGAGAGTGCGGCGGTCGTGGCGCATATTGCGTCAAATCCGATTGTTGGGAGCGGTTTGGGAACGTTGTTTCGCTATCACAATATCCTTCTAGACTATACCTATGAGGGATGGTACGTCCATAACGCTTACCTTTATTTGTGGTTTAAAGTTGGCCTATTTGGATTGATAACCTTTATGGTCGCCTATCTGATTCGCCTGAGACAGAATTTCCAGGCGTTTCGAAAGCAACAGAATCCGGCTCGGAGAGCACTGCTGTTGGGCTGTTTCGCTATCCTTACGGCTATCATTCCATTGTCCATAACCTCTCCCCAATTTTATACGCGGGATGCAGTTCTGATTATTGCGATCTGCTGGGGAATCGCTTCAGCTGAATATTCGAAACTTTCTCCCGGAACCGATTCGAACAACAACGTATGATACCGGCACGACGGGTTGCATCCAATACCGCAGTAATGTTGACGGGGCAGGTCCTCAGTCTCCTCATGAATCTATTTGTGATGATCTTGATTGCTCGAAGTCTCGGCGAAGAGGCATTTGGGCTTTTCGCGTTTGTCATTGCTTACGTTGGCATTGTCTCCGTGGTCGCCGATTTCGGAATCGGTCCCATTTTAATTCGAGAGCTCTCCCGGGAATCCTTCTCAAAGGAAAAAATATTGGGAACTTCTATTGTTCTTCGGGTCTTGCTTTCGGTCGTTGCGATCGTTTTGATGAATGTCACGGCGATGTTGATGGGTTACTCGTTCGACATTATCGTACTTGCAAACATCATCGTGGCAAATATTTTTTTTTCTGCGAAAATGTCGATCTATCGTGGTCTGTTCGAGTCTATTTTCAAAGCCTCTCTTCGAATGGAAATCCCGGTAATTTTTTCGTTCATTGATAATGCCTTGCTATTAGCATTGACGATAGGTTTGGTCGATGAGTATAGTTCGTTAGTGACCGTTGCAGTGATTTACACGTTCAGCAATGTTCCGGGTTCTCTCTTGTTAGCCTACTCGAGCTTGAAACGTTTGAAACCGTCCTTTCGAGTGGAGAAAGAACAAATCAAGTTTGTTCTGAGAGAATCGTTCCCACTTGCACTGTACGTGTTTTTCATGGCGATTTATGACAAGATCGATATCTTGATTCTGAAGAGTCTTTCTGGAGACTATGCGACGGGCATCTACGCTGCGAGTAAGCGGTTGTCAATGCCGCTGATTTTTATCCCAGCTGCGATCGTGAGTTCTTTATATCCGTTTATGTCTCGGTATCACCGGGAGTCCAATCAAAAACTGAGTTTTGTTTACTCGATTGGTGTGAAGATTCTGGCTCTCATAGGATTGGGAATGGGTGTATTCGTGCTCTTTAGGAGCGACCAGATCATCTCGTTGGTTTATGGTGGAAAATTTCAAACAGCGGCCTTACCGTTTGCAATTCTCATTTGGGCGCAGGTGTTCATTTTCCTAAGTTTTTTCCAGGTTGACTTCAACACGGCGATCCATCGACAACGGATTAACCTCGTGTATGCGGTTGGCTTGTCGTTATTGAATGTTGTGCTTGACGTCATTCTTATTCTCTACTGGGCAGAGACAGGAGCTGCGATTGCGAAACTTGTGTCGGTCGGTGCCGGCTGCATTTTCATTACCGCGAAGACGGTAAGTTCCGTTACCTTTTCGTTTCCCAAGTTTCTTGGGAAAAGTGTTATCGTTGTTGGTCTGTCGAGTCTGCTCGTTTGGACATTGCGTGACATGAATTTGATTGTCGTAGGGATATCCTTGTTTCTCTCTATAGTGATACTGTCCTTGACTCTGCATTTGTTTAACAAGACCGAGATACTAACATTGAGGCAAGTTGTATGGCAGGGGTGAGACGGAGCGGACGAGTCGTGGTTTCGATAATCCTTGTCAACCATAACACGCGAGAGATCCTGCGGAAATGCCTCAGCTCTATCGGCAAACAAGCAAAAGGAATAGCATATGAGATAATTCTTGTTGACAACAATTCAACGGATGGAAGCGCGGAAATGGTTCAACGAGAGTTCCCAGCCGTTCGATTGATTCGGAATAGCGAGAATCGCGGTTTCGCGGCGGCGAATAATCAGGGTATCTCGCGAGCTTGTGGTGATTACACGCTGCTCTTGAACTCCGACACAGAGGTGCTTGATGGAGCTATCCAAAGAACGGTCGAATTTATGGAGCGACATCCAAAAGCAAGCATTGTCGGCTGCAGGCTTCTCAATCGAGATGGAACACTCCAGCCGTCGTGCAGGAGCTTTCCGTCGGTCTTAAACCTTTTCACTGAGTCCTTCTTTTTATACCTCATATTCAAACGGAGCAAGTTCTTTGGGAAGTATTACATGAGCTTTTTTAACCACGGGTCGATCCGTGAAGTGGATGTTGTGAAGGGAGCATATATGATGATCCGAAAGGAGGTTTTCGACCGTGTCGGGCTGTTTGATGAATCGTATTTCATGTATGCAGAGGAAATGGACTTTTGCTACCGAGCAAAGAAATCCGGGCACAAGGTATTTTTTTACCCTGGTAGTCAGGTCATACATCTCGGTGGAGGCTCGATAGCTGACCCGCAGAGCTATACGAGGCAGCTATACGACAGTCAGATACTTTTTTTCCGCAAGCACTTCACTGGAATCCGTCGGAACGCGGTGATCTTGATAAAGCAGGCCGGTATCGCTTTGAGAATTGTTGTCTATTTTCTTGGTGCAGCTGTTACACTCAGGCCTGACTTAATAAGAAAATCACGTGCTTATTCGCGGCTGCTATTTCGATAAGGAATTTTACCGAGATATGAGTTGCACGCCGTTGGGTGTTTTTCTCCTACCGAGGCACTATGTCGAAGAACGCGAGTGCAGGATGATTCAAATTGCTAGTTCTGCAGAGAATAAGTTGCATTACGAACTTACACAGCAGAGAGATATCGGATGAGAATTCTTCAGATTGCACCCCAAATTCCGTATCCTCTCTCCGATGGCGGAAAAGTCGGTATTTTCAATATCACGAAGTACCTCGCGCTGCGCGGTCACAAAATAACTCTGCTTGCCTTCGACCGGGATGGTCTGGTCGACGTAACGCCTCTTCAGACCTTTTGTGAATTAGTAACAATTCGCCGCTCCAGTGAAAATTCCAAGGTCGGCGCGTTCTTCAATTTGTTTTCCTCAACACCCTATAACATTTCCAAGTATCGATCGCGGAAATTTCATGCTGCTCTTTCAAAACTTTTGGCCTGTCGTCGATTTGATGTTGTTCACGTTGATCACCTGCACATGGCACACTATGGAGTGCTATGCAAGTCGGTGGCAGACTTGCCGTTCGTACTCCGAGAGCATAATGTTGAGAGCGCGATTATGGAACGATTCCTCGCACGCCTGGGCTCCGCGCTGTTTCGGATGTATGTGGACTCTCAACTTGCGCAACTGCGGAAATACGAAGCGGAAATGCTCCTGAAAGTCGACTGCTGCTGTGCAATTACCCAAACCGACGCGGAACAAATCCGCAT
>JBHHZW010000077.1:0-8536 GCA_046758305.1 Bacteroidota bacterium
ACGGAACTGCGCCACTTCGTGGTGAGAATATCTTTAGCTATGCATACGCTAACTTAAAACTTGTGAGCATAAAAGTCAATGAATTTTGCTCGGAAGGTAGGTAGCACCTCAAACAGGTTGATATTCTCTCGCTATACATTTATATTCAAAAGTGTTGTGCTGCTATAAACGGATGACGGAATCGAAATAGCGAAATGCGATGTGCTGGCGATGAAAGAAAAAAGAGAAGTATTGAGACCACAGCAACTTCCCATTCCGCAACACTTTGATCCTCGAAAGGTTGGAGAGGTTTGGAGGGTTCCGTACCAGCAACGAGCCAAGGAGGCCGCAGCTTGGGCAAAGCTTCATAAGCTGCGACCAGCGTCCAGCGACAAGGTACGTATCTGCTTGATTGCGGTCGACTGCCAGAACACCTTCTGCATTCCTGACTTTGAGCTGTTCGTCGCGGGTAGATCAGGTATGGGCGCGGTGAAGGATAACGTACGGCTGTGCGAGTTCATTTATCGAAATCTCGGAGTCATTACTGAGATCGCTTCGACCATGGACACGCACACTGCCATGCAGATTTTCCATCCTGTATTTTGGATGAACGATGCCGGTCAACAACCAATAGGCGCTCAGACAATAATTTCTCTGGAAGACGTGAAAAAAGGGGTCTGGAAAGTTAATCCTGACGTTGCATATAGCGTAGCGGATGGCAATGACAGGAGTCTGCAGCGTCATGTCCTGCACTATGTGCAGAAGTTAACTGAAGGCGGCAAGTATCCGCTTATGGTGTGGCCTTATCATTCCATGCTCGGTGGGATCGGTCACGGTCTGGTCTCCGCACTCGAGGAAGCGCTCTTCTTCCACTGCATCGCGCGTAGCAGTCAGACCCGTTTTGAGATCAAGGGGGACAACCCTCTGACTGAACACTACTCGGTATTCTCACCGGAGGTACTGGAAGGTCCTGACGGCCAGCCGCTTGCTCAGAAGAATACGCATTTCATCAAGAAACTACAGGACTTCGATGTGGTGATCATAGCTGGCCAAGCGAAGAGCCACTGCGTGGCCTGGACGGTCAATGACTTACTCACGGAGATCGTCCCCATCGATGCGGATCTTGTCCGGAAGGTATACCTTTTGGAGGATTGTACGTCGCCAGTAGTTGTTCGCGGAGTTGTCGACTTCACCGACCAGGCGGATGCGGCCTTTCGGCGCTTCGCAGATGCTGGAATGCACGTTGTCAAATCAACTGACCCGATCGATAACTGGCCGGGAATTGATCTATAACTTGTTGAGTTCCCAACCGGATTCCTCACCAATGTTTCATCGCGCATCCGACGATCATATCAAGCAGGGCAGAGTTACCGACATCTACTTTCTGCGCGCTGTCGAGATTCTGAAGGCGAAAAAGATCAATAAAACTGTCCGTGCGGAATTCGTCGTAAAGAAATTTCCTTCAGGCTACAGTTGGGGAATCTTTGCAGGTCTTGAAGAAGCCTGCGAAGTATTGAAAGGTTTGCCCGTTGGCGTCCGCGCGATGGAAGAGGGAACGATCTTTCATCCCCACGAACCGGTCCTTGATATAGAAGGCAACTATCTGGACTTTGCCGTCTATGAGACGGCGCTCCTCGGTTTTCTATGTCAGGCATCCGGTGTTGCGACCAAGGCTGCTCGGATTCGCCTCGCGGCAGGAAATCGGATTGTGTCGCACTTCGGAGCGCGACGCATGCATCCTGCCATCAGTCCCATGATCGATCGGAGCGCCTATATCGGAGGCTGCAATAGCGTGGCCAACATCGCAGGAGCCGAGCTGCTTGGAACGCAGGCGGCCGGGACGATGCCCCACGCGCTCATTCTCCTCATCGGAGAGACCGTGAAGGCAAGCAAGGCATTTCATGAAGTTATTGAGAAATCCGTGAAGCGCATCGCTCTGGTCGATACCTTCCAGGATGAGAAAAACGAGTCGCTACGAGTTGCAGGGGCACTGGGGAAGGACTTGTTTGCAGTTCGTCTCGATACGCCATCATCCCGCCGTGGAGATTTCCTGAGTATTCTACAGGAAGTCCGGTGGGAACTCGATATCCATGGTTTCAAACAGGTGAAACTGTTTGTGAGCGGTGGTATCGACGAAGATTCCATCCGCGAGTTGAATCAGGTCGTCGACGCGTACGGTGTCGGAACTTCCATCAGCAGCGCGCCAGTGCTCGACTTTGCGATGGACATCGTGGAAATCGATGGCAAGCCCATCGCGAAGCGGGGGAAGATGTCTGGAGGAAAGCAGGTCTACGTCAATCCTCGAACTGGGGAACGGCTGATGCTTCCGGTCCAGCAGAAGTCGGCCGGTCGCGCACTTCAGCCACTGCTTCAGCCTCTTCTTTACCACGGCAAGTGGAAGCGAGAACTTCCTTCGCCTCAGAAAATTCGATCCTTTGTGCTTGCACAGGTCAGGCAACGCTCTTTGAAATCGTGAGTCCGCGTGCGAATTAGCGAACAGACAAGGCGATTTGTACAGGAGCTCGACGAATACTCCTCCCGCCGTCTCAAAAACCAGGAGGAGCTCGCTCAGATCATCGAGCTCGCACAAACACAGCGTAAGCAGCAAGTTCTCGATGACATCGCCTTTTTCGCGAAGTCGCTCTGGAACACGTTTAACGTGATGCAGCGGACCGGTCCGGCGGGAGAAGGTTACGACAAACTCTCGATCCTCTTCAACGAGAACTATGAAAAGGTCTCGACGCTCATACGCACACTCGTCAAAGAGGCTCCGGAAGACGTCAAGGACCACTTCAAGGTAAAGTTCTTTTCGCTCACCCATGAAGGGATGAGCCAGATGATGAATCTCATCCACGACGTCAGCTGGTTGAAGAACTGGGGAATCGATCATAAAAAAACGTTGTAGGGTAGGAAGGATTCGCTTCGCGCGAAGTCAAGCTTCGAGTCTGCGACAGCTGAGAATGCTTGATTGTTTGGCGAAAAAATCATAGGTTTGGCCCACCATCTGTTTCGGCTTGAGACTATGGATCCTGAAAGAGTGTATCAGCAGATGCAAGACGTGGCGTCCGGCAACGGGATTCGCGTTCGGTTTGAAAAAGGAGATTTCGAAGGGGGATTTTGTGTTCTCAAAGATGAGCGGATTGTCGTGATTAATAAGAAGCTTCCGTTGAACAGGAAACTCTCGGTCCTGGCTCAAGCTCTTGCAGCAATCGGCATAGAGCATCTTGAGATCGACCCTGCCGTTCGTGCCTTTATCGAAGATGAACTTGTCAAAGCTGACCGTCCTCACTAATTCCCATGTCTCACAATGAAAGTGCTCGTCGTTAACGGTCCGAACCTGAACCTCCTCGGCAGCCGGCAGACGGAGATCTACGGCAAGAAAACGCTCGCGGACATCACCCGATCTCTCCGGAAAGCCTTCCCGAAGGTCGATTTTCATTTCTTCCAGACGAATTCCGAAGGGGAGATCATCGACCAAATCCACACCGCCGTCGACGGGGATTACGCCGGCATCATCATCAATCCCGGAGCGTACAGCCATTATTCGTACGCCATCCGCGACGCTCTTTCTGCCGTGAACGTGCCCGTCATTGAAGTCCATTTGTCTAATATCCACAAACGGGAAGAGTTCCGCCGCAAGTCGGTGATCTCGGCAGCCTGTACGGGCGTGGTTTCAGGATTTGGTGAGACGAGCTACGTACTGGCCGTTCAGGCGCTGATGGAAGCGGTGCAGAAGAAATGAGCTTGTGCTCGTTATCATTCGACGGCGAAGCCGTCTCTCGGGGGAGGAGACCGTGCGTGACAGTCACCGTGGAAATCTCGGTGGGTAGAACGACATGATCAAAGCGGTGATTTTCGATCTCGACAACACGCTGGTCGATTTCATGGCCATGAAGCAGCAGGCGATTGATGCGGCGATTCATTCCATGATCGACGCTGGGTTGAAGCTCCCCTACGAACAAATTCAGGCGAAAATCGATGCAATTTACGAAGAAAAGGGCATCGAGTTTCAGAACGTGTTTGACCTGCTCCTCTACAACGAGTTTCAGAAAGTCGATTACAAAATACTCTCCGCAGGGATCATTGCCTATCGGCGAGCACGCGAAGCAGCCCTCGTTCCGTACCCCCATGTCTACATGAGCTTAATGGGGCTGCTGAAGCTCGGGTTGAAACTCGGCGTCATTTCCGACGCTCCTGCACGCGAGGCCTGGCTGCGGTTATGCTATCTCAATTTCCACCACATGTTTGACTATGTTGTGACCTTCGACGATACGGGTGAACGAAAGCCGAGTCCCTTGCCCTTTCAAAAGATGCTGGAGTTGATGAAAGTTCAGCCGCAGGAGATGTTAATGGTCGGTGATTGGGCTGAACGTGATGTAGTCGGCGCGGCCCAGGTGGGGATGAAGACGGTCTTTGCACGCTACGGAGATCGGTTTGGGACGGTCGACCCGCGCTCTGACTACGACATTATGGACATCACAGACCTGCTCGACATCGTTCGAAAAGAAAATCGACTCTCGGCCCCACTGTGATCGGAACGTTCATCGTACTGTAAGATTTCGAAAAGAAGGGTTTGGGCGTTGAATCATGTTCTCAACGAGCGAACTGTGATCAGGTATGATTCAGGGTCTCGGTATCGACATCATCGAAATCGCAAGAATCCGCAAGGGGATTGAAGCGTGGGGGAGTGCCTTCCTAGAGAAGGTCTACACTGACGTTGAGATTCGGTACTGCAAAACGAAGAATAATCCGTACGAACACTTTGCTGCGCGCTTCGCTGCTAAAGAAGCAGTGAGTAAGGCCCTTGCAACTGGATGGAGGAGAGGATTCCGTTGGAAGGATGTTGAGATCGTGAACAGTCCTTCGGGTGAACCCCGCATCATTTTGTATCGCCAAGTGGCGGAACTTCTGTCAAACTGCAGGATTTCTCTGTCGCTCTCGCACTCCGAGACGTACGTTGTTGCATGCGTCGTCATTGAAAATACGGCGATTTCGGGTTGATTGCGAGTCGGCTTACCGTCCGATGCTGGGCACTGTCCCGATTTGAGGTGGGGAGATCTGCGATGGAAGAAAATAGGAAGTTAACATTGAAGTAGAATAAAGTGGTAGAAAAATCGCAAACTGATACACCTCAGCGTAGCGCTAGGAACCTGAAAGGTCTTGCGATTGGAATCGGTGCTGGAATTGGCGCAGCGATGGCAGAGATGAGCTTTTTGGTTTGTGTTGGTTTGGCTCATGACATAGCTGTCGGATTTGCCATTGGCTTCAGCTCATGTAACAAGAAATCGAAAAACTCATAAGTTCACTCTACTTCAATTTAGGACCCCAGCTGATGCACTCCTTCCTTGCATATTTCGGGTCTTTTCGTTACCATAGGCGACAACTGCGTTTGTCGAACATCTTTCGAGGAACGGATGAAGTCGCTCGGCATCAAGAAGCTGTACTACTCGATCAGTGAGGTGGGTAAGATCACAGGTCTCGAGCAGTATGTCTTGCGGTATTGGGAATCTGAGTTCGAGCAGTTGAAGCCAGCGAAGAATCGCGCGGGCAATCGGATCTACACGAATAAAGATATCAAACTGATCCTCCACATCAAGAAGCTTCTCCGGGAAGAACGGTATACGATCGAAGGTGCCAAGCAGGTTCTACAAACCTGGAACCCCGAGGATGAGGGAGGCGAACAACTGGAGCTTCTCCAAGAAGTGAAGAGCGCGGTAAAGATCCAGGACGCGAAGTTGCGGGACGACATAGCAGAGGTGAAGGCATTTTTGGAGGAGTTGTTGGTGAAGTTGAAGTAGCGTTGCATTTAGTCTTTACGACTTGTCAATATCAGAGGTTGACCTCACCCTCGAACATTCTTTCCAATTGTCCCTCACAACCCAGCAAACGATATAGTTCACCCCCACCCGCTCACGGGCACCTCTTCATTGTCGCATGTCAGGGAAGGCGCTTGCGTGACGGAGATCTATTTTGAAGCGTAGTACAGCTAACCTGCAATTATTATCAGAAGGATCCTGAAGAACGAGGCACCTGTGGGAAAAACGTGCACCCTGAGAGATACTCGGGTCTTGATCATAAGTCGCCACCCCTGATCCTATCAAGGCAACGATGGGAACGAAGACAATAAAATGGACGACCGAAGAGACAACACCATCAATGATGTATCCAGGAAATCGCTTCCAAAATCCGAAATACTGAACAGTTCCCATTGCCATGATCTGTTCCTTTGCCTTTGTTTCTAGTTGTTGGAAGATAGAAAGACAGTTGCCCCTAAAATCTAAAATCTTTTTCATGTAAGTCTATGTTGAGAGAACTGTCAGGCGCGGCCAGAGTGTGACCCGGAAGTGTCAGCGCTCTCTTACGGAATGCAGAACAAAATGTTAATCGAAAACTTGGACGCTGTAAGAAGTGTCTCTGTGCCAGAGGTCGGAAGCGCTTTTTCAAGAAAGTAGATGGTGAAGAAACACTTCTTTTCCCTCTCATCAAATAGCTCGTACTAACTTCGAGGAGCCGCGTTAACACTCTCCTCTCAGTTCTTTCGTCCTCCTTGCCCCCGCCCCACCCCACAGATACGAGGCGTAGCCACGTTGGAAGTGTAGTATGTTGGACTCTGCCGGTTTGCTCTGAAGTGTTCCGTCAGGGTTCAGGGCCCCTGTTTTCGAGCCATTGAGAACGAAAAAGGGAGGTTTTGTCGAGAAGCTTCCTTCAACGCATCCTTATTCCAGTCCAAGAGGTCCCTCGAAACCGTGGTCTCAAGCTTTAATATTGACAGAGTAACGGAAATTGGGTATGTTAGTGGGATTACAACAAGGTGCGTGGGCTTTCCAACAAGGGTACCGAAGATTTCACATTAAAAACAAATTCCTGTCATTCATCACCTTAGAGAGGAGGAGTATGCTATGGACGAGGAACAGAAGACCAACATCATAAATTCGGTGAAGGACGGGATTGTCGACGCTATCCGCGGTGTTGGAGATGTGGCTGGTGCAATTGTGGACGTTGTGAGCGGCACTCTTGTTAAGACGCTCAAGGGGACTAGGGCCGTCGGGAGCGAGGCGAGTTCCCTTGTTGTCGACACGGTTACAGGTGCCGTGCAAGGAGCCGTTAAAGTGGGCGCTGAGATCGGTTCGGCTGCCAAAGCGACGCTGATTGGCGTGCTTAAAGGCAGCAAAGAGGTGGGTGCGACCGCGGTGGACACCATCAGCAGCAGTGCAAGTGCGTTGATCAGGAGCACAGCTGATGTTGGCGGTGACGTCGCCAATACAGCCAAAGGAGCAGTAGAGGGTGCCATTGTAGTTGCGAAAGAAGCTGGCGTGGGCGTTGCTGAAGCTGCTTCAACAGCAGCGACTGCTGTGGTTAAGAGCGCTAGTGCTGTTGGGTTTGAGATCGGCTCCGTCGCAAAAGCGGCGCTCGTCGGTGTACTCCACGGCACCAAAGAAGTGGGCGTCAGTGCCTTAGATACGATAAGCAGCAGTGCCGGTGCCGTCGTCAGGGCGGCCGCGGATACTGGTGGGGACTTGGCCAACACGGCCAAGAAGGCTGTCGAAGGATCCATTGCGGCTGCCAAGGATTTAGGCGTGGATGCAGCGGAAGCCGCTTCCGCCGCCGCCACCGGTGCAATCAAAGCGGCCGGTGATATCAGTGCCAGTGCAGGTGAGCAGGTGCGCAATGCCGTTACAGGAACGATTTCCGGAGTAAAGGTGATCATCAAGGAGCCTTTTAAGAAGTAAACACTGGTGCAAATGAGGAGCAGACTTAGATCCTCCCAGATACTCTAATCGTGCTAAAGCCTCTCAATAACTCGGCTTTGCCCGATTGGCGACCGCTGGAGACCATAATTGTCTTCTCACCGATGACTTTGACCAATCGGGAAACATAAGCAATCATACATCCGTGAGAAGGCTGAGGTGAACAAGCGACTGCTGGATCCCTAAGGAGGGGAGTGATCTGTATCAACAAGGAAGTGGCACCACTTGAGCTTATTAGGAATATCCTTCACAGGCAAGCAGCTCAGGAGGGAGCGATTCCTGAAGAGTCCGAAAGGATGGACGGAAACCAAGACTTTGAAAGAAGCATTCTTCGAGCTCTCGGAGCGTGGCGCAGCCCGGTAGCGCACTTGCTTGGGGTGCAAGGGGTCAGGGGTTCAAATCCCCTCGCTCCGACAAACGACAGATACAGCTCTGACTTGTCTTCCACCTTATCTGGTGGACCGTCCGTCATGGTTTTTCGCGTACGGTCAATGTTTCGCTCGGGGAAAATCTGGCCAGTGCAGCGTATAGGAAATCGAGTTACTCCTGACTCCAATCGATAGAATGGCAGCCAGGGCTGTTCATTGTGTAGCGCATCGTGACGGTCGCATATGAGGAATCCTTTTACCGCTATGAAACGCTTTACTTCCCGGCTCGGCCTTATCGAGCAGGCCCAAATCGTGGCCTCGACAGCAGTGGTGGTCGCGATGGTCACCATCATTGGTGCTAACTTTTTTAGCGGTCGCGCGCTCAGCTGGTTCGAGTTTATTAGCATCGTCACGGTTGGCTCCATCGGCTACCTGAGCGTC
>JBHHZW010000078.1:0-8469 GCA_046758305.1 Bacteroidota bacterium
GCTGACAACGACCCCTGAGCCCGCTACCGCCGCCCGAATGTTGTCGAGCGTCAACCGGTTCACCGCCCGACGAATCGTGATGCCGCGGAGATCGGGAACGGTGATGAGCCCATCGGCAGGGTTAAGCCCCCCAGAGTACTGAGCCGTTACGAGCCGCACCATGCTCGCTGGCTCGGCTTCCTGACCGGGGTCGGGAACTTGGCGGACGACAACCTCACCATGTCCGAAGAGGTTGACTACGAAGCCGCGACTTTCGAGCAATTTCGTGGCGATATCCACCTTCAGGTTTCGGACATCAGGCACCACATCGTTCGGATCGACGCCATCGCCGGCCGAACGTGCAACGCGAGTCTTCATGATTGCGCTGCCGCTGTTGATAATGCGTTCAGCGACTGCGCGGAAGACCGGGCCCGCCGTTTCACCACCATAGTAGCTAACCGCGCGAGGGTTATCCACCATCACAAGGCAAAGGACCGTCGGGTCATCCGCTGGAAAGTATCCCACAAAGGACGAGGCATAGCTGCCAAGTTGATATTTCCCGTTGACGTACTTCCTCGATGTGCCCGTCTTGCCAGCGATCTGAACTCCGTCGATGCGCGTCCGCATACCCGTTCCCCGGTTGACGACGCCCACGAACAACTCCGTAAGCACACGAGTGACTTCCCGAGAAACCGCTCGGCGAACCGCTCGTCGTTCAATTTCAAGATCCTCATTTGTCGTACTGCTCGGGCCCGACACGATTTGTCTAAGGACTGTGGGTTTCATTAGCGCACCCCCGTTCGCCACGGCGGAGTAGGCACTGGCGATCTGCAGCGGCGTCGCAGCAATCTCGTAGCCATAGGCCATGGTGTTCAGTGTCGTCCCAGACCATTCGGAGGGCTTCTTGACTTTCCCAGCGACTTCCCCCGGGAGGTCGATCCCTGTCAAAGTACCAAAGCCGAAATCCCGAGCACAGGAATAGAGTCGAGCGGCACCAATCAGGTCTGAAACTTTCGCCATCACGATGTTGCTTGAATGTTCCATCGCCTCAGCGAACGAGATCCACCCGTACTCGTGTGTGTCCTTGATGACACGTTTTTTGCCGGCGCGGAGGGACACGACATACTTCCCGTTTTCAGCAAAGAATCGCCGGTCAGGCGTTACCAAATCGTTCTGCAACGCTGCAGTGGCCGTGACAAGCTTGAAGAGAGAACCCGGCTCGAACATATCAGTGATTGCCCGTATTTTCTGGTTCTTCGCACCGTAGCGGTAGAATTCGTTCGGGTTGACAGCGGGCCACTGAGCCAAGGCGAGGACCTCACCGGTTTTCGGGTCAAGGATAATAACTAATCCGCCCTCCGCCTCATGCAATTCTATTCCCTTTCCAAGTTCCTCCTCTGCGATAGACTGGTATGCGATATCGATCGTCAAGACCACATCGTGACCATTCCGCGGTTCGACACGAGGGTAATCCACCGACGGTTTCGTGTGCCACAGACCGTCGCGCTGCATGACCACATATCCATCGCTTCCTCGTAACACCCGGTCGTATTCAAGCTCGATTCCACTCAATCCCTTGTTATCGATATCCGTGAACCCCAGCAGGGATCCGGCAACCTCGCCGTAGTGGTAGAGGCGTTTCGGCTCATCGAGTCGTACCACCCCTTTGAGCCTATCAAGATGAATCCTCCCCGCGAGTGCAGGTGACACGCGCCGCTCCATCCAGACAAATCGTCCCTCGGTCTGGAGTTTTGCGAGGTAGTGTCTCCGGCGCTTACCGAAGACTCGAGCGAATTCCTCCGCCACTTGGGGGGCTTTCTCCCCGACCATCTTTGGATCCGCGCCGTACGAGACGAACATTGCGTTCGAGACGAGGATGTTACCGTTTCGGTCGTAAATCTTGCCCCGAGCTGCGGGGAGTACCAGCTTCGTCTCGTACTGCCTGCGGGCAAGCTGTTCGTATTTCTCCGCATCGATGATCTGTACTTGGACCAGCCGCGCTACGAGAAGGGCAAAAAACGCGAGGAATAAGACCTTCACGAGCGTGAGACGCACGTTGAAATATCGTAACGGGTTGACCTGCTCTGAGGCGCTATCGCTTGGTTGAGTCAGCATGGTTTTCCGTGAACTTGGGTCTGTCCATGATGATTAAAAATCCAACATGACTTTGAGCTTCGCCGCGTGGTCTGACATGATGTCCTCATCGAGACTGGAGCGAGATCGTCCAATCACTATGGTTGTAACTGTTCAATGAGTTGTTCATCTATCTCCAACCAGACTGGTTGTTCTTGAGGATAACGCAACCCGAGTTCCTCCATCGCGATCTTGCCGATTCGCTCAAGCGCTGATTTCCGGCTGAGCTCAGCTCGAAGAAGTTCATTCGTGTTCGTGACCGTCTGGTATCTCCTCTCGAGGGTATTGATATTCGCTACCAGATGGGACACCGCAATGATGTTGCTGATGTAAAGAACGACAGCAATCGCTAGGCCGAAAAGGGAGAGGATGATGTTAAAGGTCGATATTTTTCTTTTTCTGAGACGGGAACGGACCGGCCGGTAGGCGGCACCTCGGAAGGTTGGCTCCGCCTGAATATCCCCGCCGTAGAGCAACCAACGATGGCGTTGCTCTACAGGGGTCATGTTGAGCTTGGGATCCTGTTTCGCCATGTTTCGAGCATCTGCGTTGCTTGCGTTGATGTCGGGATGGGCCCAGACTGCCCATCGTACGGTCAAATTCTCTCCGCAGCTCTAAGTTTTGCGCTTCGCGCGCGCGGGTTCACCCTGATTTCTGCCCGACCGGGCACGATTGGTCTCTTCGTCAAGATGCGGAGAAGCTGCTGTCTCGGTCGATCGGGAACCAATTTCGTCCCCGACGGTATAGATGCCGCTGCCTCGGCTCGGAAAAACTCTTTGACGATTCGATCTTCGAGGGAATGGTATGAGATCACCACGATTCGGCCGCCCACTCTGAGAATATCAACCGCGTCATGCAACACCTTCTGCAAGTTCTCGAGTTCTTGGTTCACTTCGATTCGAATCGCCTGAAAGACCCGCGCCAATGATTTCTGGACATGCTTGCCGCCAACGACGGACCGAACGATATCGACAAGATCCCGCGTCGAGTTCAGAGGCTTTTCTTGTCGGCGTTGTACTATGGACTTCGCGATACGTCGTGCGTGCTTTTCTTCGCCGTACTGCCAGAGGAGATCCGCCAGTAGGTCCTGGCTGTACCCATTGACAACTGTCCAGCCGTTCAGTTCCTGTCGTCGATCCATCCTCATGTCGATTCGTTCATTCCGTTGAAAACTGAACCCTCGTCCCTCTTCATCAACCTGGTAGGAGGAAACTCCAAGGTCGAGGAGAATTCCGCACGTTTTTTCGATGCCAAGGCGCTCCACGATTGTTCTGACTTCAGCAAAATTCGCTCGGACGATGCGAACCCGATCGCCGTACTTGCTCAGCCGCTCTTGTGCAGAAGTAAGAGCATTCTCATCACGATCAAGTCCGACGAGCCTTCCTTGCCGTTCTAACTTCTCGAGGATCCGCTTAGCGTGTCCGCCGCCCCCCACAGTTGCGTCAACGTACACACCCTTGAGGTCGGTTACCAAGTAGGAGAGAACCGCATTAGCCAAGACAGGGGTGTGAAACGTCGTTTGATTCTCCACAGCCGACTCTACTCATCGGCGTACCGGCTACGATTGAGGATTTGACTTCATGACAACCTCAGCGACGGCCTCGTAGCTTTCGGGCTGCCCACTCATGTATTCTTCATACACTTTGGGATTCCAGACTTCGATCCGTTCGAGAACTCCTAAGATCAGCACTTCATTTTCGATCCCTGCGAACTGAAGGAGTTCCTTCGGGATGATGATTCGTGCCTGACCGTCGAGTTGCGCTTCCGTTGCCCACTGGAGAAGAGTTCGGGTGAAAAACCGATGCTTCGGGTCGGAAGGAGAGAGACCCCTGATGGACTGTTCAAGCTTGTTCCACTCATCGAGCGGATACACGAAGAGGCATCGCTCAAAACCTCTCGTCAGCACGAACGTGTCTTTTGCATCCAGGGAAACATACTTGCGCAGCCGGGCAGGAATGTTGATTCGCCCTTTGCTGTCGACAGAATAGCTATGACTCCCCTTGAACGATGACATTTTTTCAGGCCGAAATTATGACTGAGGGAGTGCCGAAAACGGAAGGATTTCCACCCACCTATTCCCCACTTTTACCCACCGTGACTTGGAAATTTATCCTTTTAAGGATTAATGTCAAGCAAAAAAAGCGGAATTCATGGGGGGTTTCTGGATGTTGATAACTTCAGGAAGGCGGGAACCGTGCTTTACAGGCGCGATCCTCCACTCTTAACCACCAAAAGGGCTAAAAAGAACGCAGTTCGAGGGAATTTGCCGTGGAAGGAGATACCTTCAAGTAGGAATTGATGTTTACCATTTTTGAGTGAGGAAAATCACATCACGCTTGCCGCAGTCTTTCCCAGTGCGCCTTCAACTAAATGTTTGACCTGTTGTAGGAATCTTGTGCCCTTGGGAGTAGTGACGTCAATACTCGTCGGGACGGAATGTCCGTTCCCGGCTCCTTACTCCATTACCTTTACAACTGCAGAGTAGTCCTCAGTCCCCATCTCTTTGGATTTCGCTGCAGCAAACAAACCACGTATGTCGGACAGCATCGGCAGCTCAAGGGAGAGGCGTCCGCACGCTTCCAGAATCAGGTTGACATCTTTCAACATGTGGTCGAGCAGAAATCGAGGCGTAAAGTTTCGGTGACAGATCGACTCCCCTTTGGACTGGTACATCGGAGCGTTGAGGGCGGAGTCCCTGAGAACTTCGAGAATTGTCTCGGGCGAAAGTCCGGCTTTTTTTCCCAGGACGAGGCCCTCCGAAAGGGTCGTGATCATACTCGCGATAAACAAGTTGCAGACGAGTTTCATGTAAGTGGCCCGCGTGACTTCGTCGAAGCACCATACGCGTTTCCCGAGTGTGTCGAAGATGCTCTGACATCGCTGAAAGGCCGACCGATCACCACCCACGAAAATGAGGAGCGACCCCTCTTGGGCCTGTGGGATGCTCCCGAGTACCGGCGCATGTAAGAAGTACCTTCTCCTCGATTGGTACTCCTCGGAAAAGTGCTCTGTGGCTGAAGGCGCCACGGTGCTCATGTCCACATGGATTCCTCCTACAGGAAGTCCGGCGAGCACCCCATCTTGCCGAAACGAAACATCCTTCACGGCCTCAGACGTCGAGAGCATCGTAATCACGACGTCGCTCGCTGCAGCCACGTGCCGGGGATTCTCCTCCCATTTCGCCCCTCGACTCAGGAGCTCATCCGCTTTCGATCTTGTTCGATTGTGAACCACGACGGTGTAACCAGCGGCGAGCAGTCGACCCGCCATCGGCTCGCCCATCATCCCCAATCCGATGAACCCGACCTTCATACTCATGTCCTTTGGTACTCCCGATTCTGGATCGTGATAGTTTTTGTGATGTCGATCAGTACGTAGTAGCCGCTCTTTCCGGGGCCACAATTGACCACCTTCGTCTGGCCTATCGTGTCTTGGCCCCGTGCTTCGTGGATGTGGCCGCAAATGCACACGTGCGGCTGCTCTCGTTCAATGAATTCCCGAACCGCTTTGCTCCCCACATGCATACCCATGGAAATTTTGTCGACTTTTGTTTTGTAGGGAGGAGCATGAGGGACAAATATCTTTACGCCGGCCCCTTTCACCTGCTCATAGCCGGCCTGGATTCGCCGACCGATTTCCTCTTCCGAAATCTCATACGGCGTGTGAAGGGGAGAATAGGGAGCTGCCGAAACCCCGAAGAATCCGACCCCCTCGATGACCACTCCTTTCCCGTTGATGGAAACTCCCAACTTTTCCAGACTCCGATCGACCTCCGGTACGTCCATGTTGCCAGAAACAGCAAGCATGGGTACTTGAAACTTACCCCACGACCGGACCGATTCCTCGACTTCTTTCGGGCCTCCGAAGACCGTAAAGTCACCTCCGATGACGAACACATTGACCTTCCCGGCGCGCGCCAGAATAGCTTCCACAGTGCGATACGCCCCATGGACATCCGTCATCGCCAGAATTTTCATCGTCCTTCTTCATTTCTGTGGTGTCGAGCTTCCCCGCCCGCCCGGTGCCGTCGGGCAGGTAGCTCGACACCCACCCCAGCCGAACACACAAAGTTTCACTCGAACGCTCCTATTGCTGATGCGGCCTAGCCATCAATGAGGGCGCCTGAGCCGGAGACGCTTCAAGCAGCGCCCCTATCCACTGCTCCGCTCGCCGGACGCGGTGTGACCGATCTCTTTCGATGAGCCGCACGACCAGTTTCAACGTTTTCCCCTGCTGCTTCATTTGCATCTTCTGATCTCTTTGTGGTGCGACTCGTTCCATGATCGCTTGAAAACGCCCTTCTTCATAAAATGACCGGTAGGACTCGTCTGGAAATTCAAGGACGAGTGTCTCACCGGAGAGTTTGACTTTCTGGAAACCGACCTCCGATGCAACGACACGGAGGCGAATCAGTTGAAACAGATTCTCCACCTCCTCGGGGAATTTTCCAAAACGATCCGCCAGCTCGGACTGCAGCTCCTCCAGCTGACCGAGGTTCTTGACTTCGTACAATCTCCGGTAAATATCGAGCCGTTCAAAATCTTTCTCGACGTAGAACTCGGGAATGTACGCATCAACATCCGCATCAACAGTTGCTTGCAACTTCACATCTCCCTCCCTCTGTTTTTCTCCCTTGAAAAGCTCGCTGAATTCCTCCTGTTTGAGTTCCACGACTGCCTCTTCGAGGATCTTGCTGTACATCTCAAATCCCATGGTCTCGATAAAGCCGCTCTGTTCTGCGCCCAGAAGGTTGCCAGCTCCGCGGATCTCCAGGTCACGCATCGCGAGGTTGAAGCCGGAACCGAGTTCCGTGAATTCCTCGACTGCCTGAAGCCGACGGATCGTGGATTTTGGAAGCACCCAGATCGGTGGCACCAACAGATAGGCGTAGGCCTGAATGTTCGACCGGCCGACGCGGCCTCGCAGCTGGTAGAGCTCCGCCATCCCAAACCGGTCCGCACGATGGACGAAGATCGTATTAACGTTCGGAATGTCGAGGCCGGATTCGATGATCTTCGTGCACACGAGAACATCGAATTTCTTCTCCAAAAAGTCGAGCATGACTTTCTCCAGTTCGCGCGACCGCATCTGTCCGTGCGCGACTCGAAACCTCGCCTCCGGAACGTGCTCCCGGAGAAGACTCGCCATATCGTCGATCCTCTGGACGCGATCGTGCACAAAATAGACCTGTCCGCCGCGGTGGACTTCCCGTAGGATTGCATCCCGGATCAAATCCATGTTGAACTCAGCGATCTCGGTGATAATCGGAAGTCGGTTCCTCGGGGGCGTCTGGATAATCGAAAGGTCACGAGCTCCCACGAGTGAAAAGTGCAGCGTCCGCGGGATGGGCGTTGCAGTTAGCGTCAGAGTGTCGACAGCGGATTTAAGCCTCCGAAGTTTCTCCTTCGCTGCGACACCGAAGCGATGTTCCTCATCAATAATGAGTACTCCGAACTCCTTAAACGCGACGTCCTTCGAGAGCAGTCGGTGCGTGCCGATGACGACGTCCACCGTGCCTGATTTCAGTCCGAAGATGATCCCAGCCTGCTCGTTGCGCGACTTAAAGCGCGACAAAACTTCCAGGTGCACCGGATAGTTCGAAAGCCGATCAAGAAAGGTGTTATAATGTTGTAGAGCAAGAATCGTGGTGGGAACCAGGATTGCAACCTGTCTGCCGTCCATCACAGCTTTGAACGCAGCACGCACCGCCACTTCTGTTTTGCCAAATCCCACGTCCCCGCAGATCAATCGATCCATCGGATTCTCGCTTTCCATGTCACGCTTTACGTCGATCGTTGCGCTGGCCTGGTCCGGAGTATCTTCGTAGAGGAAGGAAGCCTCGAGCTCTTTTTGCCAGTGCGTGTCCTGAGAAAAAGCAATCCCTTTTTCATGCTTCCGCCGGGCATAGAGCTGGATCAAATCCCGCGCAATGTCCTTGATGCGCCGCTTTGCCCGAGCCTTGAGCCGCTCCCATTCCGGACTCCCGAGTCGGCTCAGCTTCGGGATGTGTCCCTCTTTTGAAGCGTATTTCTGGATCCGGTTGATGTAGTTGAGGTTCACGTAGAGGACGCCTCCATCCTCGTACAGCAACCTTGCCACCTCCTGATCGATGCCCTCGACACTAAGCTTCTGCAGTCCGTCGAACCTTCCAATTCCATGGTCGACGTGCACAACGAAGTCACCCTTCTTCAGAGCTTGAAATTCGCGCGCAGAAAAGCCCTTAAAGTGACGCTTCCTGGAAACTCCGCGGCGACGATTCCTACCAAAGATCTCGTGCTCGGTGTAAACTGCAACCGAAGCTGATGGAAGAAGGAAGCCATGGTGGATGGAATCAGGAAGAAACTCAAAGTCCAATCT
>JBHHZW010000079.1:0-8406 GCA_046758305.1 Bacteroidota bacterium
GTGCGTTTGCGGGTTGCGGTTGAATTTTCCACGGTCACCGAATTGTTCTATCGTCTGACGATGAAGTTTATAGACGAACAACGGCCGGTCCTGATGCACAGGGTGGAAGGAACGTATGTGCCGATTTCCTATCGCGACCTGCGACACAAAGTTGAATTGTTCGCCCTCGGCTTGGCATCACTCGGCGTCAAGCGGGGTGATCACGTCGCGCTGATTTCGGAGAACCGGCCGCAGTGGGTGACTTGCGATATGGGAATGCTCTATCTTGGTGCGGTCAACGTTCCCATCTATCCAACGCTGACCGCAAAACAGATTGAAGTTATTTTCAACGACGCGAATATCAAGATGGCGATCGTTTCAAACCAGATGCAGCTGAACAAGGTCCGGAAAATTTTTCATGATGTGAAGTCGCTCAAGAAGGTCGTTATTATGGCGGAGAGCCAAGAATCCTCCCAAGACTCTGCCGTGAGGTTCTCCGACGTGTTGCGCGCAGGGGAATCGTTTGAAAAGGAACATCCCGACTATCTGTCTCAATCGCTCAAACAGGTGAGACCAGAGGACCTGCTGACGATTATCTACACCTCGGGAACGACGGGAAATCCGAAAGGAGTCATGTTAACACATGCGAATTTAGTGACGAACATTCAATCATCCGCAGAGGTGATTCCGTTCGGTCCTGACGACGTGCTTCTTTCGTTCTTGCCGTTGTGTCATTCATTCGAGCGAATGGCGGGGTACTACACGGCGATGTCGTGCGGCGCCTCGGTCGCCTATGCGGAGAGCATCGAAACTGTGCGGGAAAACCTGCTTGAGGTCCATCCGACAGTCGTGACGACGGTTCCTCGCTTGTTCGAACGTATTTACGGAAGGATCAAGAGACAAGTTGATTCTTCGCCTCGACCTCGCCGGAAGATTTTTTACTGGGCGGTTGACGTTGGACGGCGCTATGCGAAGGCGAGGAGGCGCGGGTCCATCTCGCCGGCGTTGAAAGTTCAGCGAGCACTCGCGGACCGGCTCGTGTACCGTAAACTTTGCAAACGGATGGGCGGAAAGTTGAAATACTTCGCCTCGGGCGGAGCTCCGCTGGCCCGGGAATTGGGTGAATTCTTCGAAGCGGTGGGCATCCAAATTATCGAGGGCTACGGCTTGACGGAAACCTCTCCCGTTATCTCCATAAACCGTCTCGATTACTACAGGTTCGGGACGGTCGGATTTCCGATTCCCGGCGTCGAAGTCAAAATTGCAGAGGACGGTGAAATCTTAGCACGCGGACCAAACATCATGAAAGGGTACTGGAACGACAAGAAGGCTACCGAGGAGGCTATCGACAAGGACGGCTGGCTCCACACAGGGGACCTGGGGGTTTTCGACGCTGAAGGTTTCCTGATGATCACCGACCGGAAAAAGCACCTGTTTGTGAGCTCCGCGGGTAAGAACATCGCCCCGGCGCCGATCGAAAACCTGTTCCTGCAAAGCAGGTATATCAATCAATTTGTGCTGATTGGTGACCGGCGGATGTTCATCTCTGCGCTCATCGTACCTGATATCGATGCAATTCGTGAATATGCCGACAAGAATAAGATAGAGTATAACGACACTACAGATCTGACGCAAAGTCTTGAAATTCATAAACTTATTGAGCGGGACATTCACCTCCTTCAGCAGGACCTTGCGAACTTTGAGCGGGTTCGGAGGTTCGCCATACTGGACAGGCCGCTCACGATCGAGAATGGCGAGATCACTCCGACACAGAAGGTTCGGAGGGACATTGTCGAGGAGAGGTACCGAAGCTTGATCGATAGCATGTATCAAGGGATGGGCTAATGAAGGTAAGGTTGCACTCGAGAGCTTTACATCTGTTAGTGTCGAAGATTGAGTACAGGACCAGAGGTGGAGTTTTGCTTTGGTTGACTGTCATTGGGCTTTTGGTTAAATTGGCTAATTGTGGAGGAGGAAACCTTACAGGCAATTATAGCCTGACTTCCATGAATAATCTCAGGGATCTTCGATGATTGAGGATTATCTCCCGATCGGGTTGATGCTGGTGATCGGCGTCTCCTTTGGTGTGATCATGAGCAAGTTTTCAGAGTGGTTCGGCCCAAGGAAACCGACGGAGGAAAAACTGTCCACGTATGAGAGCGGGATGGAGCCGATTCGTTCTGCTCGGGAGCGCTTCTCGGTCAAGTTCTATTTGGTTGCAATGATGTTCATCATTTTTGATATTGAAGTCGTGTTCCTGTACCCGTGGGCGGTCAACTTCAAAGCCCTGGGTTGGTTTGGCTTGGTGGAAATGTTTATTTTTATCGGTATCCTAATGTTGGGATACATTTATATCTTGAAAAAGGGAGCGTTACGATGGGACTAGCAGCTGACCACACGACTTCCGAAGCGTTCTTCACGACGAAACTGGATAGCTTGATGAACTGGTGCCGAAGGAATTCTCTTTGGCCGATGCCGATGGGGATATCCTGTTGCGCGATCGAGATGATGGCGACGGCCGCGCCGCGGTTCGATATCGCCCGGTTCGGTTCAGAGGCGATGCGCTTCTCTCCTCGGCAGTGCGATCTAATGATCGTTGCAGGGACGGTGACTTACAAAATGGCAAAAGTTGTGCGAAAAATTTATGATCAAATGCCGGACCCGAAATGGGTCATTGCCATGGGTGCCTGCACGTCAAGTGGAGGCATGTACCGCTCCTACGCGGTGGTGCAGGGTATCGATCAATTCGTGCCGGTGGACGTGTACGTGGCCGGATGTCCTCCGCGGCCTGAAAACCTCTTGAGGGGCCTGATGGACATACAAGAGAAGATCGAGCGGGGAGGTCGCCCACGCAGCATGGATTCAAGGGAAAAAGCGCTTCAGGTTGAGGAAGTATGAGAGAAAAGATACTGGAGAAGCTGCAGTCCAATTTCAACGATTCGATCCTCATGACGAATGAGTTTCAGGGGGACCTGACCGTCACTGTGAAGAAAGATGATATCGTCAGGGTCTGCGAGTTTCTGCTAGACGATGAGGAACTCCGGTTTGACTCGATTCGCGACGTTGTGGGAATCGACATGTATCGCCCGGAGAACCGCCTTGAAGTGGTGTACAATCTTTACTCGCTGAAAAACAACTATCGACTTTTCCTCAAAGTGCTGGTGGACGAGAAGGACCTCAGAGTTCCGACCGTTGTTGGTGTCTGGGCCGGAGCCAATTGGCTGGAGCGGGAAGCGTTCGATATGTTCGGGATCGTGTTCGAGGGGCATCCTGACCTCCGACGGATCTACATGCCCGAGGAGTTCGAATACTACCCTCTCCGGAAGGATTTTCCGCTGATGGGTATTCCTGGCTCTCTTTATCTCCCGCCGAAGTAACGGCCTTTTATCGGGTGGTCATGGAACAGAAACTTGCCCCGAAGGGACGCCTGCCCGCCAGGCAGGCGGGCCTGCCCGCCAGGCAGGCGGGGATTCCCGTCGGCGAGGGCAAGAAAAGCCAGATTGTGAGCGTTCTCGAAGACGCTGACGTTAGCGTATCCTTTGAAGATGCCCTCGAGAACGAGATGGTGCTCAATATGGGTCCGCAGCACCCAGCGACCCATGGCGTTCTTCGACTCCTGATCCGGTTGGACGGTGAGACGGTCGTCGCAATCGTCCCCGATCTCGGTTATCTTCACCGCGGCTACGAAAAGATCGCGGAGAACTGCAGCTACCACGAATACATCCCCCACACGGACCGTCTCGATTACCTTTCTCCGCTCGCGAACAATGTTGGGTACGTTCTCGCCGTTGAGAAGCTTGCTGGGATCGAAGTTCCGATTCGCGCACAGTACATTCGTGTCATCGGTGCTGAATTAGCTCGAATGGCCTCGCATCTCGTCTGGCTCGGGTCGATGGCGATGGACGTTGGTGCCATGACGGTACTTCTGTGGACATTCCGTGAGCGCGAGAAAATTCTCGACATACTTGACCTCCTCACCGGAGCACGATTCACAGTCACTTACACACGCGTGGGAGGACTGGCGCAGGACATGACCGAAGAATGCGCGAGGATGGTCCAGAACTTCATCGACCAGTTTCCTCATCAATTGAAAGAAGTGGAAGACCTCCTAGGACATAATCGTATTTTCATCGGCCGCACGGAAGGGATTGGATACCTCTCCCGGGAAGATGCGATCGCGTTGGGCCTCACCGGACCGATTCTCCGCGCCTCGGGAGTTGCCCACGATCTGCGGAAAGATAATACATATCTCGTATATGATCAGCTGGAGTTCGACGTACCCTCGTTTCCCGACGGCGATTCACTGAGCCGGTTCTATGTCCGCGTGCTCGAGATGAAGGAGAGCGCTCGAATTGTCCAACAGTGTCTGGACAAGATTCCGGAGGGTCCGATCCGGACTGGCGATCCGAAGAAAACCATCCCTCAGAAGGAAAAGGTATACACGAGGATGGAGGAACTGATCCATGATTTCATGGTTGTGAACTTCGGCATCAATCCGCCAGTTGGTGAAGCGTACCATGCCATTGAAGGATCGAAGGGCGAGCTCGGATTTTATATCATCAGCGACGGCAGCGGCAACCCATGGCGCTTGAAAATTCATTCTCCATCGTTTGTCAACTTGCAGGCACTTCCCCTGATGACCAAAGGTCACATGGTGTCAGACATCGTCGCAATCATCGGGAGTGTCGATCCGGTCATGGGGGAGGCGGACAAATAGGTTCGCTGCCCACGGATGAAAAAGCCACTCCGAAATTGCATATCGCCTACTCGACCCCGACGTACCGTCGCCAGTAGAAGATCACCGAACGTATGCTCTCAGAAGTGAATCTCAAGAAATTCGAAGAATTGAAGAAGCGCTATCCCACTCTAAAGGCGCTCATACTGCCGGTACTCTGGATGATCCAAGAGCAGGAAGGCTACATTTCGATGGAATCAATGCGCGACGTGTCCGAACTCCTCAAAGTCCCCTACGCACACGTATTCGGTGTCGTTTCCTTCTATACGATGTTCCATCAGAGACCGGTCGGGAAGCATCACATCCAGCTCTGCACAAACATTTCCTGCTCGTTGCTTGGGGCCGAGGGATTGTGTAACCATCTAACCGGAAAATTGAAGGTCAAAGTGGGCGGCGTGACACCGGACAAGAAGTTTTCGCTGGAGGAAGTCGAGTGCCTTGGCTCCTGCGGGACGGCCCCGATGATGATGATCAATGGAGAATTTTACGAAAACCTCGATGAGGCGCGTATCGATCGAATCCTGGGAATGCTTAAGTAAGATGGAAGACCTGAACCTCATCCTGCCGAACATTCCTCATCTCCATCGCCTCCCGACCTACGAGGAGTATGGTGGTTACCAGGCTCTTCGCAAGGCGCTCGGTATGAAGCCAGAAGATGTCGTGGAGGAGGTGAAGAAATCTGGACTCCGAGGTCGTGGTGGTGCATGCTTTCCCACCGGTCTGAAATGGAGCTTCATGCCGAAACAAGCGGAGAAGACCAAGTATCTCTGCGCGAACGGAGATGAGAGTGAACCGGGTACCTTCAAAGACCGTCAGATCTTCGAGTTCAATCCCCACCTGTTCATCGAGGGGTCGCTCATCGCTGCGTACGCGATGGGGGTCAAGACCACGTACGTGTACCTTCGAGGCGAATATCACCGGTGGGGCAAACTTCTGCAGAGAGCGATCGACGAGGCATACGAGAAAGGATACATTGGAGAAAACATTCTCGGTAGCGGTTTCAGCACCGAGATGTACATCCATAAGGGCGCCGGTGCTTACATCTGCGGCGAAGAATCTGCGCTGATGAATTCCTTGGAAGGTGAACGGGGCTACCCTCGAGTGAGGCCTCCTTTTCCGGCGCAGGTCGGGCTCTGGGGATGTCCGACGACGATCAACAACATCGAGACGCTAGCCAACGTTCCGATCATCATCAATCGTGGCGCAGACTGGTACTCGAAAATCGGAGCGCTGAAGCATACCGGCACGTTACTGTTCGGACTTAGCGGACATGTCCAGAACCCCGGGGTATACGAGCTGCCCACGGGTGTGCTGCTGACAGACCTCATCGACGAGTACGGCGGTGGCGTTCCTGGGAAGAAGAAGATCAAGGCAGTTATCCCCGGAGGTTCCTCGACGAATGTGCTGCACAGCGATGAAATCGATGGGTTGAAGATGGATGCGGAATCGCTCAAGGCGGTCGGCACTGCAATCGGGACGGGCGGCGTCATTGTCATGGATGAGGATACCGACATCGTGAAGGCGATCTGGCGGATCACGAAGTTCTACCATCATGAGTCGTGCGGTCAATGTACCCCATGTCGGGAAGGCACGGGCTGGATGGAGAAAATCCTCGAACGAATCTGGCGCGGCGGGGGGCGAGCGGAAGACCTCGATCTGTTGCTGGACGTTGCCAATAACATCGAAGGGAATACGATCTGTGCTCTGGGGGATGCGGCTGCATGGCCGGTTCAAAGCTTCCTAAAGAAATTTCGCTCTGAATTCGAAGCGCGCGTTAAGCGTTCAGTGACCCTAGCCGTGTCGTGAACTCAGCTGCGAAGCACCCGCCACTTTTTGTGGTGGATGTCCCAAATCCAACTCGCTCAGTAGCGGATCACCGGATCCGCGTGGTTGGCCTGACACCGATTCCGCCAATCACGAAGTGCGGCGAAGCCGCCACTTCGTGGACCGCTTCTGCCGAAGGCATCACTTCGTGAGCGGAAAGATTGGCGGACAAGCAGGTGATCCCGCCTCGTCCACTCAAATGCCCCGACTTTGTCGGGGCGGGACGGGTCGGTTACTACGGGCTACACTTGCACCGAGTTCGTCCTGCACGCCCGGGCTTTGTCGGAGGAGAACGCGGCTGTCAGATAATTGCATCTCTCTTTCCCATCCTGTATATTGCCTCGTAATTCTGTATCCCATTCCATCTTTTCTCGTAAGCGTAAGCTTGTCGGACGTCCTGACAATCAAGATCGCACGAGTCGACCGCCGGTTGGACGATATCCCGTTCCCTCAGTATATCACCGAAGGTTCGGCGGGGATGGATTTGTGTGCTGCCGTTGACGGCGACCAGGTGGTGAAGCCGGGCGAAGTGCTTGTCGTGCCGACGGGATTCGGCGTCGAACTTCCATACGGCTACGAAGCACAGGTACGACCGCGGAGCGGCCTGTCCGCAAAGCACGGTGTAGGGATTCTCAACACGCCGGGTACCATCGACTCCGATTACCGGGGCGAAATAAAGGTCATCTTAACCAACTTCGGAAAACAGGATTTTGTCGTGCACCGCGGCGACCGGATTGCCCAGCTGGTGATCAACCGATACGTTCGAATCCAGTGGGAGGAGGTGGACCGCTTGACGGGCTCGACCCGGGGCAGCGGCGGCTTCGGTCATACGGGCATGAAAGGACTTTAGCAGCGACTTCCCATGGCGAATCGTCCCTCGAAAAAGAGGAAGAACGTTGCCCCTCCCTCGACCGGCGCAGACCCTCTGTCCGTCACGACAGACGTTCGCCGGCCGGTCGAAGCCATTCTGATTGTAGGCTCACTCCTTCTTCTCCTGTTTCTGGTGTACACCATCCAGCCAGTTCTCTCTCCCTTTCTTGTTCTTGGTGCGATTCTGTTCCTTCTCTATCCGTTGCGGCGTCAGCCGCTCGTTCGAAACATCATGTGGCTTGCGCTCATGTTGTTCCTCATCTGGTTTTTCAACGAGTTGAGCGGTTTGCTCCTGCCCTTCATGATTGCCTTCCTGCTCGCGTATCTTCTGGACCCACTTGTTGAACGTCTTCAGAAGAAGGGGGTCGCTCGATGGGTCTCCACGCTCGGAGTGATGCTATTCATTGTGGGGGCTGGCGTCTCGGTCTTGATTTTCGTGCTGCCTGTTGCTTTCTCCCAGCTTGACGACATGCTGCAGTGGGTCACGAGCATGGTCAATGATGTCGCGACGACGGTGCGTGAGGGCAGGTTAGTTGCGCTTCTCCAGGGATATGGCCTTCCTGTCGAGCGGCTTCAACAGATCCTTAACGAGGAGTTTACGCCGAGACTTGAAAATATCATGAGGGCATTGATTGAGGCAGTTTTTGGATTCATCGCCAGTATCTCGACCATCGTGACACGCATTATCAACGCCATCATCATTCCGTTTCTGGCGTTCTACTTGTTAAAAGATTATCCTATCATCAGGGACCGGTTGCAATTGTTCATTCCTCTTTCCCGGCGCGAGTCGGTGATGAACTCCCTGCAGAAAGTCGATGCCCTTCTGGGTCGTTACCTTCGTGGGGCGTTGACCGTCGCGGTGATCAACGGGCTCCTCGCGAGCGTGCTGCTGCTGCTGGTCCCCGCCGCGACCGTGCCAGCGGCGGGCCTGGCGGGCGACGGATCCGAAGAGCCTTTCGACCTGCTCATCGTGGGCGGCCGCCTGGTGGATGGCACGG
>JBHHZW010000080.1:0-8333 GCA_046758305.1 Bacteroidota bacterium
GGCTTAAACTCTCCTCGAGGGCTATCTGCAAGGGTCTGATCGTTTACCAAGTTCCTCAGCTGGATCAAAGACAGCCTTATCGTTTCTCCACTTGCTTTCTTAGTTCTGCGAGCTTTTGCAGAGCCTCGAGCGGCGTCATTTTCTCCAGATCTAATGTCTTGATTTCCTCCCGCAATTTATCATCCCGCATCTCAAACAGCGTCAGCTGAACATCACCGCGAATACGAGCCCGTTTAGATTTTTGGCTTTTCATTGGTGATTGTCCATCCCGACCTTGTCGAGACGAGACCTCGTCCCGCAAAGCGGGACGGGCTGACTGCTGGTCAGTGCTGTCTTCGTCGTGGAACGTAAGGTCCGAGCTCTCGAGATTGCGGAGGATCTGCTTCGCACGCTCCGTCACCTCGTCCGGCAATCCCGCCATCTGTGCTACCTGAATACCGTACGAGTGATCCGCGAATCCCGGAGTCACCTTGTGGAGGAAAATCACCTTGTCCCCGTACTCGCGGACGTCCACCTTGTAATTCTTGATTCGTGAGTAGATTTCGGAAAGCTCATTCAATTCGTGATAGTGGGTGGCAAAAAGCGTTCTCGCTCCGACCCGCTCATGCAAATACTCCGTCAGCGCCCAGGCGATGCTGATGCCGTCGAAGGTGCTCGTTCCACGGCCCACTTCATCCAGTAGGATCAGACTCCGCCTCGTTGCAGTGTTCACGATATTTGCGGCCTCGTTCATTTCGACAAGGAATGTGCTTTCGCCCGTGGCGATGCTGTCCATGGCGCCGACGCGGGTGTACATTTTGTCAACAATTCCGATGCGTGCACGTTTGGCTGGCACGTAGCTTCCCATCTGCGCCAGGAGCACGATGAGGCCGACTTGCCGCAAGTAGCTTGACTTCCCACTCATATTTGGACCGGTGAGTATGATTATCTGGTTCTCCTCGTTGTCGAGCACAGTGTCATTCGGAATGTAGCGCTCCCCGGGAGGCAGGAGCCGCTCGATGACTGGGTGCCGGCCGGCCTCGATCTCGATGCGCGTGGATTCGCTGATCTCAGGACGGGTAAATTCGTACTCCACCGCCACGTCGGCGAGATCGGTGTAGCAATCCAGCGTTGCGAGCACGTTCGCGTTCGCTTGAATCAACCCCGTACTCTGCGCGATCGATTCACGGACGTTGTTGAAGAGCTCGGTCTCAAGGGCCAGAATTTTTTCCTCGGCGCCAAGAACCTTTTCTTCGTACTGCTTTAGCTCCGGTGTGACGTACCGCTCGGCATTGGTGAGTGTCTGTCTGCGGTCATAATCGGAGGGTACTCGATCTTTGTGCCTGTGCGTCACCTCGATGTAGTACCCGAACACATTGTTGAATCCTACCTTAAGCGAGGGAATGCCAGTGCGCTCCCGCTCCTTCGCCTGCAGGTTGGCGATCCAGGACTTCCCTGAGTGGGCCACCTCGCGGAGTTCATCGAGGTCGCTGCTGTAACCTTTTCGAATAATACCACCGTCGGCAAGGTTTGTCGAAGGATCATCGACGATTGAGCGGTCAATCAGCTGAACGACATCCGCGAGCGGTTGTAAACCTTCAGTCAAGGCGCAGAGCGCTCGCGGAAGCAGCCCTTTAATGCGCGGGATTTTTTGAAGAATCGCCCTGAGCCATACTACTTCCCGTGGCGTCGCGCGGCCAGTGGAGATCTTGGCGATCAACCGTTCCAGGTCGCCGATGCCCGTTAGTTCTTCGCTGACCTTTCCGCGCATGTCGTGATCGGCAACAAACCGCGAGAGCATTTCCTGACGCTCGAGGATCGGATCGAGTATCTTGAGCGGTCGCGTCAGCCATTTCTTGAGAAGTCGTCCCCCCATCGGAGTCCGGGTGCGATCGAGGATCGACAACAGCGTCCCTTGCTTCGCTCCTTCCCCCAGCGATGAGATGATCTCCAGGTTGCGGAGCGTCGAGGAAGGCAAGACCATGTATGCGCTCACATCGTCCGGGACGATCTTCCGGATGTGCGGAAGGTTGGCCTTCTGCGTTTCTTGCAGGTAGTTCATCACGGCGCCTGCAGCAACGATGCCCATTTCCAGTTCCTCGACGCCGAACCCTTTGAGCGATTGCGTCTTGAAATGATTGATCAACAGTTCATAGGCGTAATCATAATTGAAGATCCAGTCCTCCAGTTTTGTGTAGATACCATTGTACCGATCCTTCAGGAACTCCTGGAGAGCCTCGAAATTCCGTTTCTCGATGAGGATTTCCGATGGTCTCACATTCGAGATTTGCTCTCCCAGCTGTTTGATCGAAAACTCGCTAACAGTGAACTCACCGGTCGACACATCGACGAACGCAAACCCGACGGTTCCATCTTCTATCGGTAGAGGAGAAGGGAAATGCAGCGCAGCGAGGTAGTTGTTCACCTTCTGGTCAAGGACTTTGTCGGAAAAGGCGACGCCAGGAGTGACCACCTCGATGACGTCCCGCTTCACGATCCCGGCGGCGAACTTGGGGTCTTCGAGTTGTTCGCAGATGGCCACGCGGTAGCCGGCTTTTAGCAGTCTCGGCAGGTAGGTGTCGAGCGCGTGGTGGGGAAAACCAGCGAGAGGAACGTCTCTTGCGGCCCCATCGCCGCGCCGAGTGAGTGTTATTCCAAGCACCTTTGAGGTTGTCGTCGCATCATCGTTGAATGTCTCAAAAAAATCCCCCATGCGGAACAGCAGTATCGTGTCCGGATACTTCTGCTTGATCTTCTGGTATTGTTGCATGAGTGGAGTGGACATACCGGTGGTCGCAACTTTAGGTGTTCAGCTGAGTGGAGAAAGAGCAGAGTTCGTGTCAAAATAACGGAAATTCCGCCAGAAAGTCAATCGGGGGTCCGACCTTCGGCTCCTCCCGGCACGGTCGGAACGGAGATCCGGTACCCAGTCCCGCGTGTGCGGGCAGTAAAAGAGGGATGGCTTACTGCAGTTTTTCCAGCGCCTTGAGTTTCATTTCCGCTCTCTTGCTGTATTCCAAAGTGAGCTGGTGATTCGGTTGGATGAGGAGTGCTTTGTTCCAGACCTCGAGGGCTGCCTGGTAATCTTCCTTCACGTACAATTGTAATCCTCTTTTGAAAAAATCCTCAGCTTCAGGGAGAAGAATCTCGCGGGTCCTCTCGAGGTAGCTTTTCGCATCACGATGTTCCTCGTCGCTCTGCAAAACATCAAGAAAGAAGGCAAGTGCTTCGAAATAGTTTGCCTCGTTGAAGGATGATCTGCCGCGTTCGAACAGCTCCTTCGTTGTGCGTCGTGCCTTGATGGATTCCAGAGCGGATTTCGCCTCCGCGCTCCTGGGGTCGAACACCAAGACCTGCTCATACTGTTTTTGCGCCTCTTCAATCTGGTTCCTTGCAAGGAACGCTGCTGCTCGGGTGAGATAGGTTTGAATGCTTTCCCTGATCAATGTTTCCGTTTCGGTGATGCGGGAGGGCACCTCTTGATTGTCGGGGTCGATGTCGAGCACCCGTTCATAGGTCCTCCGTGCGTGGTTGAACTTCTTCTGATCCCTCAGTTTATCGCCGGCGACAATCAGCTGCTGGATATGTTCGCGAAGTTTCGGCTGGACTTCACTAAGTCGTTGCTGGGCGTTCTGGTGATGCGGGTACGCTATCAGTACGTGCGAGTACATCTTGACGGCCTGGATGTAGTCTCCCCTCTCTTCATATAACTTCCCTTCTCGGTAGTACACCGCGATAGTGGTCTCCATCACAGCCGTGGCGAGGTTTGCCAGTGTTCGCGCGTGGGGATAATACTCGTCATACTGGAGGGCTGTCAAGAAATGTTCGCGCGCATCGAAGTATCGCTCTTCATCGTATGCCTCCAGTCCGCGTTGATAGTTCCTGTTGCGAATATCGCGAGCGTTCTTGCCAATCCGAAAATTGAGCGATAATGAGATTCCAACATCGCCAACGGAGAGATCAGCATTCAGGTACGGTGTCCTAAAACTGAGACCCGCTGAGAGGGTCTTGAACGCCAGGGTTCCTGCCTGCAATGAGACCTGGGAGTTCATGCGAAATTCTGTACCCGTGAGGAATGCACGGTTCACTCCCTGAAGCTGCCACGCGGCCTGCCACCTTAGGGTGTTCGGGACGATCCAGTACGCTCCGCCGACGTTCAACCCGAAAAGCGGAGAACGAACTTCTGAGGAGAGATTGACTACGCTGAGGCCTGCGTGGAGTCCCGAGTTTTGAGAGGGAGAGTCCGGAAGATGGAGCGCGGTTCCGAATGAAACCGCAAGCCGTGTAAATCCATCGCGAATCACGTTGAGAGCGCCGCCCACCGTCTGGTGTTTGCCGAGGAGACGGCCATATCCTGCGCTGTACCAGTTATGGTTCGGCTCATTTGCAATTCCCACCACAAACGTACCGACGAACGGTATGAAATGTGCAGCACTGAGGGAGGGAACTGTGGAGAATCGGTGAGTGCTCAAGAAGAACTCGTCCTGGTGGAGACGAGCGACCTCAGCAGGATTCAGAAACAAGGCCGCCGAACGAGGGAGCCACATGACCGACGAACCGCCGAGTCCGTAGTTCTTGCTGCCAGCAACCTGAGACTGCGCGGAGACGGAGAGAGCTGTCAGTTCGATGAGGATGAGAACTACGAGGATGCGGTACATCGTCAGGAGAGTGTGAGTGGCACTTGGTAGACTGACACGCGGCCTCGCTTCCCCTTGATGACCACTTTCTGTTCCGGCTTCACGGAGAATCTCCCGTTCAACCGAGTGACCACGTCGTGCGACACGAGGATTCCAAAGGCTCCCGCTGCGCGACAGAGCCGAGATGCGAGGTTTACCGGGTCTCCGATGGCTGTGAAATCCATTCGGTCACGCGACCCGATGTTGCCGAGTACGGCGCGGCCGTTCGCGATTCCGATACCGACCGCGAGGACGACCTCGTTCTTCTCTTGACGCTCCTTGTTCATCCGTGCAATTTCCTCCTGAATGCAGATCGCTGCAGATACAGCGCGATAGGCCATATCCTCCCCCTCGAAGATACTCATGATACCGTCACCCATAAATTTGTCCACGACACCGTGGTGTTCGTCGATTACCCTCGTCTGCAAATCGAGGTAGTGATTCAAGGATACGACTACTTCTTCTGGCCAGAGGGTTTCCGTGATGGCGGTGAAGTCCCGAATGTCGGTGAACAGAACGCTGATCACCCTGCGAGTGCCGCCCAGGGTGGGCAGCTTCCCCTCAGAAAGCATCCGGAGGGTCGACCGGGACACGAACTTTTCCATCTCCGTTTTTTCGCGGATTTGATGTACCATGTGGTTAAATTCATTCGCGAGAGTCCCGACTTCGTCCTTAATGCGCGTCACCACGGTCACCTTGAGATCGCCCAGCCCAACACGCCGTGCCGCTTCTGATAGAGCGATGATAATATGAACAATTCTCCCGGACAGAAGAAAAACGAGGTAGATCACGACGACCGAGACAATCACGCTGGTGAAGACGATCATGCGCTTCATGTCTTCAATCGGTGCTAGCAGGACGGCCTTCGAGAAGCTTGCCGAGGCACCGCCCAGCAAGATTTTCTTCACCTCCTTGTTGCTTGATTTGACAACGAAAATCGGCTGTAGATATTGAAGGTGGGTAGGGGTTTCAATCAAGACCAGCGTGTCTGCTCCTGCCATCTGGTCCCATTCCTTCGGCGAGACGAATCGATTCACGCTGTCCGCGTTCAAGTGTGCCACGATCAATCCATTTCGGTCGAGGAGGTAGAGAACTTCGAGACCCCGAATTTCTCGTTTGCTGAAATTTTTTACGTAGTCCTGAAGGATGGGGAAAGAGTTGAGCAGTAGGTTGTCCTCCGCTAAGTCGGCGAGGCTCTGGACGATGTTCCTTCCAACGATCTCCGTCTGCGCTCGAAGCTCTTTTTCCTGTCGTTTCAATGTGATGCTGCTGATGGCGAAGGCGACGAGGGCGATCGAAGTGCCAACGATGATGCTAAGCTTGAGGCGGATCTTCATTCGCATGAAGAAATCGACGACCTGTTCCCAGCCTGAGGATGCCCAGACTGAGAAAGTGCTCATCAGTTGAACAAGGTGCCGCCGAGCCCATTGGAAGCTCGAATGAAGAGGCCCACGAACGAGCGAGTGCTGAGTAAGGGTGCGGTACACCTTCGACGAGGTCTGGACGATCGTGGGCACGAGGAACTCCCCGATCCGATGGAGCCGGCTGCGGAATTTTCTCAACACCGCTTTGATCCGTTCTCCTATGACTGAAATCTGATGTGCCACCGGTCTGGCCCAGTATCCATTTTCGGTTGAGTGCAGGGCTGTGTAGGACCATTCAACACAACCGAGAGCGTGTATCTCAGTCGAGTTACTCTAACAAACGGAGTTTGCTCAACATCGCCGCCATGACCGTCTCTGGCCGCGTGTAGTCTCTTTTCCGACCGCCTAATTCTTTGCGATGTCACGGTCCGTTTCGATCGCTCGACTCTTTCTCTTTGGGATAAACTGTCAGGCTAGATCAATCTATCGACAGTGTATAACCACGCAAGCGTATCTATCGAAGCAGCGAAGTTGACCGAAGCCACATGCTGGAGGCGAGTGCAGGCACCATTGACTCCCGTTGCAATGGAAAGCTGTACTCCTGCACCTCCTGGGAACCAAGTTCTCGGTACTTCTTTCACGTCAAGAAGGTCGGACGCCGTGAGGCAACCACCAGAGATTGAGCAATCAGCTCCTGATCAGGTCACGACTGTCTGTAAGAGTCTGCTGCCGAGAAAATTTGCTACCCGCCACAAACACCGTACGAAAGTAGTATTTTGCTGCGAGAAAGTCAATCAACTGTCAGTATATCTTGAGGTCGTTTCAGAAAGCCAGGTTCAAGGAGGGAGACGGTGCCTGCAAAGGGCACGAATATGCGTGGCGTTCATGGAGAAAAATGAAAAAATTCAATGAAACGGGAGGCTGGGGTTGGTAATCGTTCCCGGGAAATTCAAAGTGCGGTCCAGTGAAAGAGGCGAAATCGGGGTGTTTTAACTGTTACATGTCAGTAGAACGACACGATCTTGTCTTTTGCGAATGGACCGAATAAGATCAGGTCGTGAGGGTCACAGCCACGATCTGTTTCCCTACAGTTCCAGCGCTCTGTTTTAACTATGGCTGGACCATGCTCGCGGTAATTCTTTTCTCGCGCTCTTGTTTTGTGAACGCGGAGTACTCAAGCATCTGTTTCGAAAGGTCGAGTGGATATTCAACCTTGACGTCAGTTATGGTACCGTCAGCGTGGGTCACGGGCACCAATTTCGGCATCACAAAGGCGGTGTACGAGGCGACGTCGAGCTCCTTGACACGCTCCATGACCTCATCGCGCAGCGTCGGTTCAAACTTCAATCCGTAGGCGTCGATTAATTTTTTCGCTGCGTCAAAATCGCCTTCCGCTTTGATTCGCATCACCTCCGCAAGGAGTTTGCCGACCATCTCGTGCATTTCCTCATAGTCCACGACCTTGACGTACGTTTTTCCGTTGCGCTTTTCCATCGCGATGGCATCGGAGTTCTCCATGATGTACTTTGCTACCATCATGCGGTCTTTCATATGATCCTGCTCGATCTGATCACCCTTCGGGATCCGCCGGAGCTGCATGAGGAGAGCGTTTCGAACGTAGACGTTGTATTCCACTTTTGCCACATCGAAGCTTGGGATGATGCCGAGTTCCACGAGCTTTGGGTCCCAAAAGTGCCAAAGGGACACGAGGTCGGCGCGAGCCTCTTCGAGCGTCGAATAGTAGCCCGGAAGATAGTCCTTGGGGTCCTTTGTCAGTTTCTCGCTTACTTTTCCTGATGCATGCCCCAACACCTCGTGCATTGAAGTGTGAAGGTTGGAGGCAAGACTCCCGTACTGCTCGGCGAGCTGCTTCTCCTCATCATCGTACGCGAACTCCTCCAGCAAGTCTCGTCCACGCGATTTATTTGCAGCATCTTTGACATTGGCGAGCACAACACTTTTGGTTCCGTACTGCTCACGAATCGACTGCTCGTTGGGCAGGTTGATACCGCCCGGGCTCACCGGACCTGCATCTCCGGTTTCCATGATAATATTTACGAACCGGGCGCTCAGAGGCTTGATATCCCGTTTCTTGTACCGATCATCCCATGGCATCCTGTCTTCGAAGTACTGCGCGTTATCGCTCAGCGATTTGATCGATTTCGTCATCTGCTGATCCGCCCAGTAGATTGCCGCCTCGTATTCACCCTTCGCTCCGCGGGGGTCCGTGTATACCTCGATGAACCCATGGATGAAATCGACGTTTGCAGTGTCGCTGACCCAGTGGATGTTGAATTGACGAAAGTCCTCCAGA
>JBHHZW010000081.1:0-8323 GCA_046758305.1 Bacteroidota bacterium
CTCGATAAAGATCCTTTTCAAACGATTGACGTGAATGGTGTTGGTCAATTGATGAAGCTCGGTACAGAGAAAGGTCGAGCGGTTCGATCGAGCTTGAAGGTCGGCATTTGCGGCGAACATGGTGGAGATCCCGCGACGGTGGAATTCTGCCACACCCTTGGCCTCGATTATGTGAGCTGTTCTCCGTTCCGCGTGCCGATTGCTCGATTGGCGGCGGCGCGCGCGGCTTTGAAAGATGTCAGGAAATCGAGCACGAAGCGATCGCGTAGGGGGAGCGGCAATTCTCGAGTGCGTTGAACTCCCGACAGGGTTCGTCTGAGCCAGAGGCTCAACAGCATCAGGCTGACAGCCTTCGGCTGAGAGGTCTGACGAGGGACGATCTCGATGGTCGAAGTCACCCGGAGTTTTTCCCACGGAGGGAGATGAGCGATGAAGCTTTCGGATTTCAAATATCCTTTACCGCGGAACTCGATCGCGAAGTATCCTGCATCACCGCGTGACAGTTCTCGGCTGATGGTTCTCCACCGGATAGATGACTCTATTGAGGAGAAGAAATTCAGAGAGATCGTCCAGTATTTCAAGAAGGGGGATTGTCTGGTTGTCAACGAGACGAAGGTGTTTCCTGCCCGGCTGTTCGGTCGAAAAGAGAAGACCAACGCGAAGATCGAGGTTATGTTGCTCCGTGAACTGAACAAGAGCGAGAACATCTGGGACGTCATCGTCGACCCGGCACGAAAGGTCCGGATCGGCAACAAGATACTTTTTGACGACGCAAGAATGTGGTGTGAGGTGATCGATAATACGACGTCGCGGGGTCGGACCGTCCGGTTCAATTATAGGGGGAATTTCTACAAGATTGTTGGGCGAATCGGCCAGATGCCCCTTCCCCACTACATCAAGCGGGAGCCGGGCGAGAAGGACAAGCAAACCTACCAGACCGTCTTCGCACGGGTCGTGGGCGCGGTCGCTGCCCCGACGGCAGGGCTGCACTTTACGAATCGGCTCTTATCGAGGCTGGAGCGAAAGGGCGTAAAGATCGCGCGCGTCGTCCTCCACGTGGGCCTCGGGTCGTTTCGTCCCGTCGAGGTTGAGGATCTCACGAAACATAAGATGGACTCGGAGTATTTCGAGATTTCCGAGCACGCGGCTCATATGATCAACAGGACGATCGACACCAGGGGAAACGTCTTCGTCGCGGGAACCAGCACCACACGCGCGGTCGAGTCAACCGTGACCACAGACGGGCACGTGAAACCGGGCAAAGGATGGACGGATAAGTTCATCTTCCCACCGTATGTTTTCAAGATCGTCGATCGACTCATCACAAATTTTCACATGCCAGAATCCACTCTGTTAATGCTGGTCTGTGCTTTTGCTGGACATGATTTCGTCATGAAGGCTTACAAACAGGCCATCAAGAAGAATTACCGCTTCTTCAGTTATGGGGACGGGATGTTAATTATCTGATGCATGTGTGGCTGACAGCAGAGAATCTCCACAATCGGTGTTTACCAAGTGACCGGCAGTACGCCTATGGAGTTCAAGGAACGGATAACCGCCATCATTGCCGCCGCAGGTGAAGGCAGACGAGTCGGTGGAGAACTCCAGAAACAGTTCCGTTTTCTTCTCGGTAAACCAATTCTCGCCCATACGCTTGAGAAGTTCCAGACGTGTGATGCCGTCAGTGAAATTGTCCTTGTCGTTTCCGATTCGATGATGGCGTACTCGACGCAGTTGGTGAAGGAATACCGCATTTCGAAAGTCGTCGAAGTCGTCGGCGGTGGTAATCGGCGCCAGGATTCAGTGTACAACGGTTTGCAGGTGCTGATGGTTCACCCCGCGGATATTGTTCTTATCCACGATGCAGTTCGTCCGCTCGTTTCTCATCGCCAGATTCGGGAGCTCATCGAAGCATGTATCACATATAAGGCAGCAATCCCCGCCATTCGGCCAAAGGACACCGTGAAACAGTCCAGCGCTAACGGTGGATTTGTTTCCGGCACTCTCGATCGAAGTTCGCTTTGGCTGGTTCAAACCCCTCAAGCCTTTGCTGCCGACCTGTTAGTCACGGCCTATCAGCGGGCAGTTGCCGAGCAGTACTCTGCCACGGATGACGCAAGCCTCGTCGAACGGATGGGCGTGAAGGTGAGAATTGTGGAAGGAAATTACGAAAACATCAAAATAACCACCGCGAGAGACCTCTCGATTGCCGGAGCAATTTTGAAACTTCAAAACGGCAGGGTTGACCGGTAACTGCCGGCTCGTTGCATTTTTGCTCCCGATTGGCTATCTTCCCGAGGAGTTTTGAACAGATGTGCGGCCCGTTCGCTGTTCCCATGACCTGCGGTTCATAGTTTGATCTCAGTTACCAGGTTGGCGTATGCTGTCGCTCGGTATCGTCATCATCGCAAGTTACGTTCTCGGTTCGATCCCCACAAGCATCGTCGTCAGCAGACTGAAGAACGGGATCGATGTACGGGATTATGGGAGTGGTAACGCGGGAGGAACGAACGTTATTCGCGTCCTTGGGTGGAAGACCGGAGTGCTCGTCATCTTGGTCGATGTCCTAAAAGGACTCGTCGCAACGGTCGTCATTTCTCGCTTCTTCTACGATCGGCTTCCCTTCAGCAACTACACCCCCTTTGATGACTTCACCTTGGTGCAGATTATCTGTGGGTGTGCTGCAGTCGTCGGGCACGCGTTTACTCTGTTTGCCGGCTTTCGGGGGGGCAAGGGGGTTGCCACCGCGGCAGGAATGTTGCTTGGCCTGGCTCCGATTGAGTTCCTGGTCGCGATTGGTGTATTCGTGGTAACCTTCATCGTATCGCGGTATGTTTCGGTGGGGTCGATCAGTGGAGCAATTTCGGCTCCGTTGACGATGTTTTTCCGTGAGAATATTTTCCGCGTCGACATCGAAGGGTACAATACTCTCATCTACTTTATCCTTGGCGTTTCTGCTTTCTTGGTGTACACACACCGCTCCAACATCAAGAGGCTTCTCCACGGTACAGAGAATCGAATCGCTCGGGTTGCTCTGACCGGCAAGAAAAAACCTCCCCCCTTCGGAGCTTCTCAATAGGGATTTGCAGCAGCGGGAGGGTTCTGCTCGTTACTTTCGTGAGAGTGCGGTATGAAGATCGCTGTCCTCGGTGCCGGCAGCTGGGGCACGACGCTTGCTCTCGTGCTCTCGACCAACGCTCACGACGTCACGCTCTGGACGTACCGTGAAGATCAAGCGAACCTGATCCGTGACCGCCGTGAGAATCCTTCCTTCCTCCCGGGCGTCTCGATCCCAGAGTCCATACACATCGAAACCGACATCGAGCGTACAACCTTCAGATGCTCAATGATCGTCTACGCGGTGCCGGCGCAATTCCTCCGTTCCGCCATCAGCCCTCTTGCTAGCGTCGACTGCTCAGACACAATACTTGTCAACGTCGCAAAAGGCATCGAAAAGAGCAGCCTCATGACGATGTCCGAGGTTTTGCTCGATGTTCTCAAAACCGCCAAGAAGAAGAACATCGTTACGCTTTCGGGTCCGAGTCACGCAGAAGAAGTGAGCAAGAAGATTCCATCTGCGGTCGTATCTGCCTCAGTGAGCATTGAGGCGGCTAAGCAGGTTCAATCGGCCTTCATGACCCCTTATTTGCGAGTCTATGTCAACGAAGATATCCGTGGGGTTGAATTGGGCGGGGCGCTCAAAAACGTCATCGCGGTCGCAGCTGGGATCAGCGACGGTTCAGGATTTGGTGACAACGCGAAGGCCGCGATCATGACGCGAGGGATCGTCGAAATAACCCGGCTGGGAGTCGCGATGAGCGCGCAGCCGAAAACCTTCTGGGGTCTTTCCGGCATTGGTGATCTGATCGTCACGTGCATGAGCCGCCACAGCCGGAACCGCTACGTAGGCGAGCAGGTGGGGAAAGGAAGGCCCTTGGAGGAGGTATTGAAGGGGATGGTGATGGTGGCGGAAGGAGTAGCGACGGCAAGATCTGCCTACGATCTGGCCCAGCGCTACCGAGTCAATATGCCGATCACTGAGGAGGTTCATCAAGTCCTTTTCGAGGGAAAAGATCCATTCAAGTCAACAAGCGATCTCATGACGCGAGACGCTAAAGGGGAAGAGTAACATCTTGGTAAGGATCCCTCCAGTCGATTTTTCCGGCCTGTCATTCGCCGAACAACAAGTTTTGCATCATTTGCAAAACGAGAAGTAGTGTCAATTGAGAAGGGACTTTGAGCATTCCTATGGGCGGCGCGCAAACTCTGCTGACAATCGGAGCTCTCATGCTCCTTTCGAGTGTGATCTTAAGTCTGAACAACGCAATTCTTGGCCGTGGTATCATGAATTATGAATCCGAAGCAATCCTTACGGCGACCTCTCTCGCTCAGTCCCTGCTCGAAGAAGTGCGCACCCGGTCATTCGACCAACAAACGTTACCACCAAACAGGGTCTCGAATCCATCGTATCTGACGACAGGTGGCAATCTGGGAACCGAAGCTGGCGAGGTGAGCACTGGAGATTTCGATGATGTGGATGACTACAATGAATTTGGGCGAATTGTGGCGACTTCGAGACTCGGGGATTTCAAAGGGGAGGTGGAAGTTTACTACGTTCAAAGCGGCAATCTTCTGGACGCCTTGAACTATCAGACGTATCTAAAGCGAATTGATGTTCGAGTGGCGAACATGTATATCGGGACTCCCGATCAGACCATCACTTTGTCGACGGTCATTGCCTATCGGTAGCCCTCGACCCGGCGGCATCAATGGTAAGGGTTGAGAAATGACTGGATTATATGATGTTGCAGTATCGACATTTATCGCAGGCCTTATCATTCTGACGATCGTTGCTCTGAACGGAGTGATATCCGATGCAGCGTTCGAGACAACCACAAGCGTTGCTGTCCAGGAAGACATCTCCGATTTGGCCCGAATTATTGAATACGATTTCTATAAGATTGGTTACAACTCCGATCCCGCATTTCTGTATGCTGACTCAGAAGAGGTGAAATTCCGCTCTGACATCGATCGTGATGGGACCGCTGACGTGATCGCTTACTTGTTGGAGAGGCCTGCGTCCGAAGCCGTGGCGTACACACAGCTCTTCCGGTCAGTGAACGGGAGCCCACGCGAATTGATCGGCACAGGAATCGTTGAGTTCAAGCTGCAGTATTTCAATGCGCTAGGGACCCAACTGACAGGACTCAGTCCAACAGACTCGACGACACTGGCCTCCATCCGGTCAATGAAGATCCAGATCAAGCTTCAGAGCGTAATGTCCCCCGATACGGTCTACGGAGCCACGTATTGGGAAAAATACATTAGTCCGAAGAATTTATAAGCACGAAGGAACGGGAAACAGAGATGGGAAAGGCCACAATTCTCCTCGTACTCAGTCTGGGACTCAATGTCGGGTTGCTCTCGTACTCTCTTCTCGACAGATCCGGAGACGCGGTCAAGAACTACGCCGACTACTACGAGACGACTGTGGCGAGAAATATAGCAAACACGGCAGTCGAGCTGACGCTTCAACAACTAAGAGATAATTCTTCCTGGAGGGAAGGCTTCGAGGGCGTTCCTTTTAATGACGGCAAGCTGTACGCGACATTGAAGGATACTTTCATCGACGGTGACAATTACATCAACATTGCTGCGACCGGGGAATACCCGGAATACAATGGCCATTCGATGACCATTATCGTTCTAGTCAAGTCAGCTCCTGGGAAAGTTCCAGATGTGGAATCTGCGGTTGCCCTCAATGTCAATCGTCTCAGATTTCTCATGCCGGGCACGGCAGATATTGACGGTCGGGACCACAACTTGTTCGGTAACGTAATCGGTCCAGGACTTCCCGGTATGACTGTTCCCAGTGCGGCCGAAAGCACGACCGTTGTGAATGGTACATCGGGGAGTGCGTCGATCGTCGGAACGCCCAGTGTGAAGTCGTCAACGAACTTGCCAGATCCGTACGAGTTCGTTGACGCGTACATTGCGAATGCTGACTACACTTACGGGAGTGGCAATATCACTTCAGAAACGTGGGGGAGCCCAAGCGACCCAAAGATTGTCTTTTGTGATGGATCTGGTGGCGGATGGGTATCAATAACAGGCAACGTGACAGGATGGGGAATTCTTATCATCAAGGGAAAAGCCAAGATAAGTGGAAATTTCTTGTTTCACGGATTAGTCGTTGTCTACCAAGACCCTGCTATCGAGAGCTCTCTCGTAACTGGTAGAGGAACAGTGGATATCCTGGGGGCAGTTGTGTTTGCTGGTGCACCAAACAGTTTCTTCGAGTTGAAGGGAACTCCGAAAATTGCTTACAGCAGCGAGGCCATCAAGATCGCTGACTTGGCCGCTGCTAGTCTATCTGGGTTTGAGGTCCTATCGTATTGGGAGTGAAATGCCGCCAGCATGGCACAACGCGCCGAGGGGGAGACGTTTTCGATTGTCCGGGTGTTTGGTCTTCGCTTCAAAGTCTCTGGATTAGTGTAGGCCTTTTGATATATCTCTTGTGCCATCCGATCTCAAGAGTACTTCGGAATCGGGTTCTGCATCGCACATGACAGATGTGGGCGATCGATCTTCGTGGGAATCCATGCTCATCGCGATCGTGGAATTCAGGGATGACCTGAGTCTCCAGAATCTGGTATTAAGGATTAAACATCAGCGCAGTCCTGCTAGTCGCAGCTGGCATGATCGCGGTCGGATCCGATGGCCCAGCCGTTCTTCCCCTCGTATGCTTCAGGCCATCAGCCCTCGAGCGTGCTCACATGGAACCCTCCGTGGATAGCGATCATAATTCCGCTTGTGCCGATCGCTTCGAGGCGTTCTCGCGGGGTGTTCAACCAGGGATCTGACCCAGAGATCATGAAACGCGGAACGTTCGTGATGAGCTCGATAGCTCGTTCCCACGCGCGGAACACTGGATACTGTGCCGAGCAATTGGCCTTACCTGATTCATCCAAGGCGATCCTCGCTGCAGAGGACCACAGCATCACATTCTTGAATGGCGTGGTAACGACCAGCGATCCTCACGGAGATGCGATTCTTGATGAGATTGACTATTACGTCGGTTCTGTGGATGAACTTGCTGATACCACCAACGATATAGATCGGTTTCTCCCTCGTGGAATCAACGACGAAACCTTCACAGGAAAATACGAAATCCTCACATGGCTTGAGTAGCGGGTCTGCGGCAGCCCCTTGCAATTTCTCCATTTCCTTCCTATTTTCGATTAAAATGCGAACGTGTCGGATAAACAGATCGAATGCTCACAGCGTCCATCCCTAACAAGCACGCGAGTGGAGAACGAAACGCAGATCTTCGCATCCGATACCTCCGCGGCATAGGACCGAAACGTGCGGAGGTTCTTGAGAGCATCGGAATTCGCAGCCTCCTCGACCTTCTCTATTACATTCCTCGCAACTACCTTGATAGAACGAATATCATGAACGTCCGTGATCTGCGCCGCTTTGTCTACCCGGATCGCGATGTAACTGTGGTCGGGAGAGTAGTCGCCCAAGACGTCGTTCGTGGGAGCGGAGGGAGTGCGCGATTTGTGCTTGCCCTCGGTGACGAAACGGGGATCATGGATTGTGTCTGGTTTGGCGGGGTCAGATTGTTCGAAAAGATGTTCAAGGTTGGAGAAGTGCTGGCGGTCTCGGGGAGTGTTACGGAGTTCCGCGGTAAACCTCAGATTGTCCATCCCGATTTCGATCGTCTTTCCGTGGATGCGGAAGAAGATGACGGAGGGGTTGATTGGGACAGGCTGCTCCACACGGGTGCGATCATCCCGCAGTATCGATCGACTGAGGAGTTAAAAAAGGTCGGACTGGATAGCCGCGGTTTTCGACGGATCATGAAAGTTGCGGTGACCGAGAAGCTCGATGCGATTGCGGAGACGCTGTCGCGGTCGATCCTCTCCCGAGACCAGCTGCTGGTACTTCCGGAAGCGATCCGAGCCATTCACTTTCCGAGGAGTAACGACGAGCTGAACGAAGCACGACGCAGGCTCAAATTCGACGAACTTTTCTATCTCCAACTCCTGCTCGCGTATCGGCGGCGGGAGGTGAAAGTGGAGGAGAAGGGAATCTCGTTCACGGTCGAAAGCAAGCTAGCTCGCCAGCTCGTCGACTCTCTGCCGTTCAAGCTCACGAGGGCGCAAATCCGCGTCATTAAAGAGATCGCGGAAGATATGAAGTCCGACAAACCGATGAATCGCCTGCTCCAGGGAGATGTGGGGAGTGGAAAAACGGTCGTCGCGCTGATCGCAACGTTGATCTGCGTCGAAAACGGATACCAGGCGGCGTTCATGGC
>JBHHZW010000082.1:0-8301 GCA_046758305.1 Bacteroidota bacterium
TCCTCACGCTCGTCCAGGATCTGATTGCTGCTGATATACAGCTCATCTGGCAGACGGGGACGCAGGACTACGACCGTATCAAGTCCGCCGCCCCCTTGCCGAATCTGATCGCGGTCGTATCCTTCATTGACCGTATGGAATTTGCTTATGCAGCGAGCGATGTGGTCGTCTGTCGAGCTGGAGCGACGACTCTTTCGGAGGTAACGCGGGTTGGGATTCCAGCAATTCTCGTCCCATACCCGTACGCTGCCGCAGACCATCAAGTGGTGAACGCGAGTACAGTCGCAGATTCAGGCGCCGCGATCGTTGTTCTTGAGCACGAGCTCCCTGGCAAGCTCAGAACCACACTCTTCAATCTGCTTGAGAGCAGATCGGAACGGAAGAAAATGAGCAAGAGGAGCCTGACACTCGCAAGGCCGCACGCTGGTCGTGATCTTGCCGAAGCGGCAATGCGGCTTGCCCTCTTACGATCTGTGCCAGGGGCGTCCCTTCAGGACGACTCCTCGAGGAGGCTATAGGCCAATTGGATCGGAGTAGCAGCACGACTATGGAAGCGCTCGAAGTTCCCGAAGGCGCGCGGGAATCTATCCCTTCGGGAAAAGTATTCAAGTATAAACTCGATTTCTACTATCAGCAAGCGCTGATGTATATCGTGACGTTGATCGCGTATGCGTGGATACGAGGCAGTTTCATCGAAGACAGGTTTGAGTTCGTTTTTCGTGATCCGATCGTGTACGTGATCCTGTTCTTTGTTCTTGTGTCGTGGTTCGTGCTGATCCTCAATCGGATTCGGGACCGGAAGTTGATCGTCGCGGCAGACAAGTTGATTTTTTCGAACCGGCATCGTCAGCGTGTCGTTTCTGTTTCGGATATCGCAGGGATCTACATTGGTCGCGAGCGGAAGGTTCAGACGAGCGGTCGTTTTCAGGTGATCCGGATGAAGCTGAAAAACCGACGACGCGTCCTCTGCATTCGTGTCGGTCGATATGAACGCGACCAAGATCTCGTCGCGGAGATTGGGAAACTGACTGAGCATGTGGCGAAAATAAGACGAAGCCGATTGGAACTACGCCTCATCGAAAGGTAATTCACCGGGGGGCACGGCTATGTACAACACAGCGATCAGGAAACGACCCGTGAACTCGAGTCCATGTTTCGATCAATCAAAAAATTACATTTCGTCGGCATCGGCGGGATCGGCATGAGTGGAATCGCTGAGATTCTGCTGAATGAGGGATTTCAGGTCACTGGTTCGGACAAGGCGCTCTCCGAGGTGACCGACCGCTTGCAGCAGCTCGGCGCAAGGGTGTATGAGGGCCACGATCTCAGGAATGTCGAACCGGACGTCGATGTCATCGTGTACTCTTCTGCGGTCAGCATGGATAGCCCGGAGATCCGCGAGGCCGAACGACGGAAAATCCCTGTAATACGACGCGCAGAAATGCTCGCCGAGGTGATGCGCCTGAAATACGGCGTCGGCATTGCCGGCACACACGGGAAGACCACCACGACTTCGATGATTAGTCTTGTCCTGATGGAAGGAGGTCTGGACCCGACGGTGATTGTGGGTGGCAAACTGAGCGGCCTGGGTGGAACGAACGCGCGTCTTGGTCGCGGCGAGTTTATCGTTGTAGAGGCGGATGAGTTTGACCGCTCGTTTCTCTCGATCACGCCGACGATCGCGGTCCTGACGACCTTGGAAACAGATCACCTCGATTGCTACCGAGACATAGAAGATCTGAAGGGAGCGTTTGTTCAATTTGCGTCAAGGGTTCCCTTCTACGGTTTTATCGTGCTTTGTCTGGACGAACCAGCGCTCCTTGATATCATGCCGCAACTGAGGAGGAAAAAAATTATCACGTATGGATTGAATCCACAGGCCGACCTTCAAGCAGTGGATATTTACCACAAGGAGAACACGTCGAGATTTGCCGTCATGCAGTCTGGAGAAGAACGCGGCGTCATCAAGCTGAATGTTCCGGGAAAGCACAACGTCCGTAATGCCCTTGCTGCCATCGTGGTTGGGCTGGAGCTTGGGGTCTCCTTCGACCACGTCAAGTCTGGTATCGAGAAATTTTCAGGCGTGTACCGACGCTGGGAGAAAAAGGGTGAAGTAAATGGGATCGTCCTCTACGATGACTATGCCCATCATCCAACGGAGGTGAGAGCGACGCTCTCCGGTGTAAAATCGGGATGGCGGAAGCGCATCGTTTGTGTCTTCCAGCCCCACCTGTACTCACGAACCCGCGACTTCTATGAAGATTTCGGCAAAGCGTTCTTCCACGCGGACGTCTTGGTCATTACAGATGTCTATCCGGCACGCGAGGAGCCGATTCAAGGGATCACAGGAGATCTCGTCGCCCACGCCGCGAAGCAGTTCGGTCATAAAGAGGTGCACTACATTCCTGCGAAAACCGACGTGCCGGACTATCTCTGGAAGATCGTCAAGAAAGGGGACATCGTGATCACGATGGGCGCGGGCGACATCTGGAAATATGGGGAGGAGTTTCTGAAGAAACGGAGAGTGAGAAGCTAACGGGATTCAGAGTGGGGAAATCCGTACCGCCACGGACCAGAGGACGAATGGTGACTCAATGGCAGGAAATGGGAACGTATGATTTCAATCGATGAGATAAAGCTATTTTTCAAAGGAGAGATGAAGCTCAGCGAGCCGCTGTTGAAGTACACGTCGTTTCGCATCGGTGGTCCAGCGGATTACTATCTGGAGCCAGCCGATAAGGATGACTTGGTGAACCTGATTCGGTACGTCCAGAGAAATCAGATTCCTTTTATCATCATTGGGAGCGGGAGTAATGTGCTGATCAGCGACGAAGGGTACCGCGGCGTCGTGATCAATCTGGAGGCTCGAGTGAATCGCTTGGAGGTGCGGGGCGATACGGTGATGGCTGAGACCGGAGTTCGAACGCCGCGCTTTGTTGATTTCTGCGTCCAGCGCAGTCTTCAGGGAGTGGAGATGCTCGTGGGCATACCAGGCACGATCGGGGGTGCGGTCATCATGAATGCCGGGGCACACGGGGGACAAATATCGGACTATTTAGTGGAGGTAGAGGTCTTTCGGGAGGGAAAGGTAATCCGGGTAGCAAAGGAGGAGGGTGAATTTGCTTACCGCCGCTCCGGATTTATCCGCGATGTCGTACTCAGCGCAGCGTTCCGATTGCCGAAGGGAGACAAAGATGAACTGATGCGGCGTCGGCGGGAGTTCCTCGTAAAACGCGGAAAGACACAGCCGCTGAATTTTCCGAACTCCGGCAGCATGTTTAAGAATCCTCCCGGGACATACGCAGCAAAGCTCATTGAAGAGGCAGGTCTGAAAGGACTGCGAAAGGGGGACGCCCAGATTTCTGAGCTCCATGCGAACTTTTTCGTGAATCTCGGTCGCGCGAGCGCAACAGACGTGCTCGAGTTGATGAGAATTGCGCGCGAGACGGTCCACGAGAAGTTCAACACTACGCTCGAACCAGAAGTGAAGCTCGTTGGATTCTCGACAGAGCTCGTCTGAGCCGACGGAATCCTATCAGGAGATGGCCTTGTGACAAGCAGTACCATGAAGAACGTGTACGTCGGAAAGAACAACGGAGACCATCGGTGGAGTGTTCCGGGACTGTTGCTTATTCTCGTCGGCATGATCGCTCTTCTGGGAGTTTCGCATGTCTGGCGCGGCGGATTGAAGGTGAGAAAACTCTCAGTGGAGGGGAATCGTATTCTTTCGGAGGAAGAAATACTCAAATTGGCGGCAATCCCAGAGTCGATCGGCTTGTATGAGCTGGACTTGACGGTCCTGGAAACTCGCATTGAAAAGCATTCCTTCGTGAAGGAAGTCATGCTGGTGAGAGAATTGCCGTCGAGTGTTCGCATCCGCGTGACAGAGCGACACCCAGTCGCGATTCTTGCGGGACCGGAGCCTGTCTTCATCGATGCCGACCTCGTGGTCCTCCCGAGCATCCGGTCGAAGGAGATCTTTGACCTGCCTGTCATCACGGGATGGAGAGGCCAGAAGTCGAGCGAAACAAAGGTCGGGTCGAAAGGCTTGGCCCTCTACGATCTACAATCCCGCAGGCCGACGACTCCCTACGGGACCGTAGGCCCATTGGATCAGGGTCTGCCTCGTGCAGTGAACATTATCGAGACAGCGAACCGAATGGACGAAAATCTCTATCACCTGATCTCGGAGGTTAGACTTCTCGACGGCGATGACATCGTCTTGTACAGTTCGGACTTCGGAGTACCCATCCTGTTCGGCCACGGCGACGAGGTGCGCAAATTGGTCTATCTTGACGAGTTCTGGAATCAGGTTGTCAGTCGGGAGGGTGCTGCGAAACTCCAATCGGTGGATTTGCGCTTTGAAGGCCAGATCGTCGCGCGGTGGAATCGACAACTTGAGAATCAGAGTGAGCGAAAACTAGGTGCTATCTAGAAACCTATCGAAAAGGCGGAGTCACAATGACAGAGAGTGATATCATCGTTGGTCTGGACATTGGGACCACGAAGGTGTGCGTAGTCGTCGCAGCGCTGAACGGAAACGGCCGGTTGAATATCCTCGGCATCGGGCGGAGCCCTTCGGATGGGCTCACGCGGGGTGTTGTGACAAACATCGACAAGACCGTTCGCTCGATTGAAAATGCCATCGCGGAGGCGGAATCACAATCCGGCGTGAAGATCAAATCGGTGATCGTCAGTATTGCGGGAGACCACATTCAGAGTTTCCAGAGTCGTGGCGTCATAGCGATCAGTGGCCCCGAGAATGAGATCTCGCAAGGTGACGTGGACCGACTGATCGAAGATACGAAGCGCGTCGCCTTGCCCTTGGATCGGAAAATCATCCACGTCATTCCTCAGGAATTCATCATCGACGGCCAGGATGGCGTCTACGATCCTGTGGGAATGTCCGGTGTCCGGATGGAAGCAAACGTTCACATCATCACGGGTCTGGTAACCGCGGCTCAGAACATCTATAAATGTGTCCATCGAGGGAGACTCGAAGTGGCGGATATGGTCCTGGAGCCTCTCGCATCGAGTTATGCAGTTCTCGATGAAGAAGAAAAAGAGGTCGGTGTTGCCCTCCTCGATATCGGGGGAGGAACGACCGACCTTGCGGTCTTCGAAGAACGGACGATTCGTCATACGGCGGTGATTGGTGTGGCAGGGAAAAAGGTCACCGACGACATCCGCAAAGGTCTGGGCATACTGACTGAACAGGCGGAAAAACTGAAACGCGAACACGGGTTTGCTTACATGCCGGCCATCGTGGACAACGAGCCGATTGCCCTTCCCGGCATCGGGGGTCGAGCACCTATCGAAATTGACAAACGGCTGCTCTGCCAGATTATTCAACCTCGGATGGAGGAAATCCTGGAGATCGCCGCGATGGAAATCAAGCGGTCAGGCTATTCGAAGCATCTGTCCGCTGGAGCGGTGCTGACCGGTGGCGGTTCACTGATCAAAGGGACAGCGGAGCTTGCGCGTGAGGTGCTCGGAATACCTGTGAAGATCGGCATACCGACCGGGTTCGGCGGCGGCCTCGTGAAGGAGATTGAGAATCCGATGTACGCAACCGCAGTCGGCCTAGCGTATCACCGGCTGCGCCAGAACGAGAAGGCTTCAATTTCATTCGGGTATGGTCGCAATGGAGGAACCATTAAGAATATTCTCTTCAGAATGAAAACCTGGTTCGATGAATTGTGAGAAAGAGGCTAATTTCCCTGCATCGACTGATGAAGAAATCAATCTCATCTGCGCAGAAAATCAAGGAGTTTTAATTCAGCTCACCAACAATTTAAGGAGGACTGATTGTGATCGAGCTCGAGAGTTACATTCATGCGGGCGCTAAGATCCGAGTCGTTGGGCTAGGCGGCGGTGGCGGCAACGCCGTCAGCAGCATGATCGAAAGAGGCCTGACCGGTGTTGACTTCGTGGCGGTCAACTCCGACCTGCAGGCCTTGGCACAAAACAAAGCGCCAAATAAAATCCAGGTCGGAAAGAATCTCACGCGGGGTTTGGGCGCAGGGTCTGATCCAGCCATTGGACATCGTGCCGTGGAGGAAGACCGCGACGAAATCGCGCGGACGCTGGCAGGGAGTGACATGGTCTTCGTGACGGCGGGGATGGGAGGTGGGACCGGAACGGGCGGAGGTCCTATCGTTGCGAACATCGCGAAGAGTGTCGGAGCGTTGGTGGTCGGGATCGTGACGAAGCCCTTCAACTGTGAGGGAAAGAAGCGCATGCAGCAAGCAGAGATGGGTATTGAGGAGATAAAGAAACACGTGGACACGCTCATTGTCATCCCGAATCAGAAACTGCTTTCCATCGTGGAGCGCATGACGCCGCTCCTGGAGGCGTTCCACAAAGCTAACGAGGTTCTCCACAACGCCACCCGCGGCATCTCTGAACTCATCACGGTTCCTGGTCTCATCAACGTGGACTTTGCCGACGTCCGTACTGTGATGCGGGAAATGGGCGATGCGTTGATGGGGTCTGGCGTCGCCTCTGGAGAAAACCGCTCCGTCGAAGCCGCCAACGCAGCCATCTCCAGTCCTTTGTTGGAAGGCGTTTCGATCTCAGGGGCGCAGGCTGTTCTCATTAATATAACGGGCGGGACAAATATGTCGCTCGTCGAAGTGGAAGAGGCGACAAACGTGATCTACGAAGCGGCCGGAGAGGAATCGGACGTCATCCTCGGAGCTGTGATTGATGAACACATGGATGACGAAATCATGGTGACCGTGATTGCCACGGGGTTCAACAAACGAGGGGCTGGCGCACGACCGAGAATCGTCAAGCCGACGGATCGAATTCCGACGGGATTTCATGACTTGCAGAAACTCGACGAACCGACCTTTATGCGTCGAGGTCTTGACCTTCCCTCTCAGGCCGCTCGCATTGAAGATGAGAACAAAGAGAAGATCGATAAGTCAGATCCGGATAAGCCCGCGTTCCTGAGAAAGATCATGGATTGAAACAAGTTGCACGATTGACGGTCGCCGGTGCAAGCTACGAGAAAGGCGGGATGAACGGAGAGACTGGGTGCGTTATGTCTCTGGTCCGTTCCGGCAATTGATGCTGTAGCGTCAAGTCAAAGAAGCGTCCCCTGGTGTCGCAACCGGACGACTTCCCCACACGGATGAGTTCGGTATCAAGGATAGTTGTTCTCGAAGATGATGAGAGCGCTATCCTTTTTCTTTTTTCAGAGATCACGAGGTGTGATTCTTCCAGAATTTGCATCTCGGATTCTGTTTTGCTAGATTGACGTTCATGAAACAACCGATCCTCGTTATCCTGCTCTTAACGCTGTCAAGCTCGCTGAGCCATGGACAGCTTGGGGCAGTGAGCAGTTCCTTTAAGCTCGCGCGTCTGAAGTACGGCGGCGGGGGTGACTGGTACAACGATCCTTCCGCTGACGTGAACCTGCTGAAGTTCGTGAAGGAGCATACGACGATCGATGTAGATCCCAAATATGAATTCGTTGAAATCAGCAGCGAAAATTTCTTTTCCTATCCCGTAGTCTGGTTAACCGGACACGGCAATATCGTTTTCAGCGATTCAGAGATCCGACGTCTGCGAACGTACCTGGAAAAGGGAGGGTTCCTGTACGTCGACGATGACTACGGCCTCGACAGAGCCTTTCGTCGGGAAATAGAGAAAGTGTTCCCGGATGATAAGCTCGTCGAACTTCCGTTCTCCCACGAGATCTATCACACGCACTTTTCATTCCCCAGCGGTTTGCCGAAGATCCATCGGCATGAGGGCAGACCGCCACAGGGATTCGGCCTGTTCTTGGACGGACGGTTGGCGGTTTTCTATACCTACGAGTGCAACTTGGGTGACGGATGGGCTGATCCGCAAGTTCACAATGACCCAGAAGACAAACGACTTGCAGCACTCCGGATGGGAACAAACATTATCGTATGGGCGTTGACTCGGTAGCACGGTAGAACGCCGCACGGAGAGCACGGAATGGCGATAGATGCTGAGACGCCGAGAATCTATCGAGAAGTCCTTGAAAGGCTCGAGAGGACTCGACGGAAAGAAAATGCTGTGGAACTAATCCACGGCATTCTCCTTGCTACGTTCGTTATTGTCTCGCTCGCTGGTGTCGCCATTGTCGTCGAAGCATTGTTCCGTGTCGGGGTAGTGGGACGCTCGCTCGTGTTTTGGTCTGTTGTGCTTACAACACTCAGCACGCTGGGCTGGTTTGTCATCCGCCCGTTGTTAAAACTCATCCGGTTATTTCCAGGTATCGATGATTTCACACTCGCTCAGAAGGTCGGCGATGCCTTTCCCGAG
>JBHHZW010000083.1:0-8265 GCA_046758305.1 Bacteroidota bacterium
AGAAGAAGCAGGAGGAGATGAGGCAGAAGAGGCAAGCAAAGCAGAAGAGGCAAGCGAAGCAGAAGAGGCAAGCAAAGCAGAAGAGGCAAGCGAAGCAGAAGAGGCAACTAAAGCAGAAGAGAAGAACAAAGCAGAAGAGAAGAACAAAGCAGAAGAGAAGAACAAAGCAGACGAGAAGAACAAACCAGAGGAGACAAAAGAGATTCAGGCATCTGCGGAAGGAGACCCGGAGAACGGAGTCGCTGGACGCGAGAGTGAGAGCCGGACCCAGAACCAAGACCATCCCGATGAGATGAAGAAGGAAGCATGACCGAGAAGACGGGAAAAAAGACGAAGATTTACAAACTTGCCACCGAGCTGAACCTTTCAAGTGAGACGATGATTGAGTTTCTCGCGAAGAAGGGCTACGAAGTCAAGAGCCACATGTCGTCCGTCGATGAGGAGATGTACCGGGAGGTTCTGACGCATTTCAAGAAAGACAAAGACCTGGCGGAGCGCCACCAACGAAAGATTCATGAACTGAAGGAAAAGCGGAAGGAACGAAAACTAGAAGAAAAGGAAGTCCTGGTTGCCCAAGAACGGCCGAAGGAAGAGGCCGTCGAAGAGAAAGGTCCTGCCGTTTCCGAACCCGCTCCAGTTGCTGAGCCCACGCAGGTGGAGGGACTTCCCCCGACGGTCATTGAGACAGCTGCCGAAGAAGAAACAGCCGAAGCGGAGGAGGTCTCAAGAGCCGATCCTGTAACCGAGGAGGTCGTTGAAACTCGGAAACCTGGCCGAGCGAAAAAACCCGGCAAGGAAAAAGAGGTACAGCCGGCCCGGGTCGAGCCCCAAGCGAGAGGACTGAGAATCAAGGGCAGGATCGATCTGGACAAGATGCACCGTGTCGCGAGCAGTGAGGCGGCAGAGCGGGCGGCTGCGGTAAGAGTAGCTCCTGGACCTGCTGAAGAACCCAAGAAGAAAAAGAAGAAGAAAAAAATTCGCGAAGAAACACGTGCTACCAAAGAGGGAGAAGTCGAAGGCGCTGTCCCGAAGAAAAAGAAGAAGAAAATCCGCTATCTCGATTTTGACCAGGAAGAGGTGGATGAAGCGATCCGACGGACATTCCAGATGATGGTGGATGCAGGGCCGAGTTCGCGGGCGATCTTTCGAAGAAAGAAGAGGAAAGAACGGCAGGAAGAAGAACAGAGGATGCTGGAAGCGCTCGATAAGGAAAAGACGAGACTTCGCGTTACGGAATTCGTAACGGTCAGCGATCTCGCGAACCTTATGGGAGCGGATGTCTCGGAAGTTATCAAGAAATGCATCGATCTCGGTTTGATGGTTTCCATTAACCAGCGACTCGACAAGGACACGATTACGCTCGTTGCGGACGAATTCGGGTTCGACCTTGAATTCTATGATGAGACGACAATTGACCTCGTTCAGGACATCCCTGACCGTGAAGAAGACCTCAAAGCCCGTCCGCCGGTTGTCACCGTGATGGGACACGTTGACCACGGAAAAACGTCTCTGCTCGATTATGTTCGGAAGACGAAGATTGTCAGCGGTGAGGTTGGCGGAATCACGCAACACATCGGCGCCTATCAAGTGGTCCACGAGAGCGGCAAAGAGATAACCTTCCTTGACACTCCGGGCCACGAAGCCTTCACTGCGATGCGCGCCCGCGGCGCTCAGATCACCGACATCGTTGTACTGGTGGTTGCAGCGGAAGACAGCGTGATGCCTCAGACGGTGGAAGCAATCAACCACTCTCAGGCTGCGGGCGTACACATCATCATTGCCATCAACAAGGTGGACAAACCCGACGCCAATCCAGACCGCATACGGCAGCAGCTTGCCGAAAAAGGGGTACTTGTCGAGGAGTGGGGAGGAAAGCACCAGTGCGTGGAAATTTCTGCAAAAACCGGTAAGAATGTGTCGGTGCTGCTCGAAAAAATTCTGCTCGAAGCGGAAATTCTGGACCTCAGAGCAAACCCGCACCGTCCTGCCCGCGGCACGATCATCGAGGCACAGCTTGACAAAGGGAAAGGAATCTTGGCTACTGTCCTTGTCTTAAACGGATCGCTCAAGGTGGGTGATCCCTTCATTGCGGGAGTCTGGAGCGGCCGAGTCCGGGCGATGTTCGACGAGCGCGGCACCCGTCTCGAGGTGGCCAAGCCCGGTACGCCCGCTCAGGTCATCGGATTTGATGGAATCCCTCAGGCGGGAGACCACCTGATTGTTGTGGATTCTGACCGCCAAGCCCGTGATCTCAGCTTCCGTCGCCTGCAACTCAAACGCGAACAGGATTTCCGCCAGGTTAAGCGAGTCACGCTTGACGACATCTCCTTGAAGATTCAGGAGGGACAGGTCAAGGAGCTCAACGTCATCGTCAAGGGGGACGTCGACGGTTCCGTTGAAGCCCTGTCGGATGCCCTGATGCGGTTGTCGAACGCTGAGGTGAAGATCAACGTTATCCACCGGGGCGTCGGCGGGATTTCGGAGTCCGATGTCTTGCTGGCAGCTGCGTCCGGAGCGGTGATTGTCGGGTTCCACGTTCGGCCGAACATCAAGGCGCGACGGCTTGCAGAGCAGGAGGTCGTGGACATCAGGCTCTACAGCATTATTTACGAAGCCATCAACGACTTCCAGAAGGCGCTCGAGGGGCTCCTTGAGCCAGAGATCAAAGAGGAAGTTGTTGCGACCGTCGAGGTTCGCGAAATCTTCAAAGTGCCGAAAGTCGGCACGGTTGCTGGTTGCTATGTTCAGGAGGGAAAGGTCACCCGGAACAACAAGGTGCGTCTCGTTCGTGATGCAATTCAGATCTACGAGGGCACCATCGCCTCGCTCAAACGCTTCAAGGACGACGTACGCGAAGTCGAGTCGGGGTTCGAGTGCGGAATGTCGTTGGAAAACTTCAGCGACATCAAGGTTGGTGACGTCATCGAGGCCTTCAAGGTGGTCGAAGTAAAACGCAAACTCTAGTCTAAGGAACTCTTCACCATGTCCGTGCGTCTGGAGAAAGTTGCTTCGCTCGTCAAACACGAAGTGAGCATCATCCTTCAGCGAGACTTTGCCGAGATCTCGACGGCTTTCATCACGGTGACCGACGTGCGAATGACGGCGGACCTGAAGATCGCCAGGGTCTACATTAGCGTTTACGGCGATGCTCCAACGAAGCAAAAGACGATGCAACTGCTCGAACTGGAGAAAGGGCACATCCGGTCCATTCTCGGTTCACACGTTCGACTCAAGTTTACACCCGCACTCGAATTTTTCATCGATGAAACACTCGACCACGTGGAAGCGATCGACAAGCTGATTAAGCAGATCCACCGAAACGATCGATAAGCGGGGCTACCCGTGAAGCCTAGCGATAGCTTCGGGGAAGTGTTGCTCGTGGACAAACCCCTGGGATGGACGTCGCACGACGTCGTCGAGAAGCTGCGGCGCATGTTTCGGATGAGGAAAGTTGGCCACGCAGGGACTCTTGACCCGGGGGCAACCGGACTCCTGCTGATGGCAACCGGGACCATGACGAAAAGGCTGTCAGCATTGATGAATCTCGAGAAAGAGTATGTGGGTACAATGGTGATCGGAGCCCGAACTCCGAGTTTTGATTCCGAAACGGAAGTAGTTGAACGAAAAGATCACTCCCGCGTGACGGAAGCGGACCTCCGCGATGTTTTTCGGACGTACGTCGGGGAAATCACACAGGTCCCACCCCTGTACTCCGCGGTGAAACACAAAGGTATACCGCTCTATAAGTACGCCCGCAAAGGAGAAGAGGTGGAACGACGCCCGCGTCGTGTAACCATCTCAGTTCTTGAACTAGTACAGTTCACGCCGCCGGAGGTTCGGTTTCGTGTCGTTTGCTCGAAGGGAACCTACATCCGGACGCTTGCGGAGGACATCGGCCGGCGGTTGGGATGCGGCGCGTACTTGAAATCGTTGATCCGGACCCGCGTCGGGTCGTATTCGCTCGAGCAGGCACTTACAATTCCAGAGCTCGAAGCACTCTGTGCTCGATCTAGAAAGGCTCCACTCTGAATGATAGTTTATCGCGACCGAGAAATACCTCGAGATTCAAACTCCGTCGTGACCGTCGGTGTTTTTGACGGAGTCCATCGGGCTCACCGGAGGATCATTGAGGAGGTCACGGAACGCGCACGTAACCGACGGGGACGCAGCGTGGTCGTTACATTCCATCCTCATCCGAGAGAGGTGGTCGCGCCGACAGAAGGACCCGTCTTTGTCCTCATGACCCTCGAGGAACGCCTCGCAGCGTTGGAACAACTGAACGTCGATGCGGCCTACGTCATCCATTTCACCTACGAGTTCTCAAGACAATCTGCGCACCAATTCTACAAGAAATATGTGATCGACGGCGTTGGCGTGAGCGAAGCAGTTGTCGGGTTCGATCATATGTTTGGCCGCGATCGAGAAGGAAGCATCGATGCGTTGAGGTCGATAGGTAAGCAACACGGATTTGAAGTCATTACAGTTGGCCCTATCGAGTTCGACGGTGAGGTGGTAAACAGCAGCAATATACGTCGCGCTCTCGCGGCAGGAGACGTCGAAGGGGCGGCAAAGCTCCTCGGCAGGCCGTACGAGCTTGTTGGAAAGGTGGTAAAAGGGTCGAGTCGAGGGATGGAGTTGGGCTTTCCTACAGCAAACATCCGACCGTCTTCTGTTAAAAAGCTGAGTCCTCAGCAGGGTGTCTACTTCGTGCAGGTAGAAGTCGGAACGAGAGAATATTTTGGAATGATGAACATCGGTGTGCGTCCGACATTTGAGGCTGACGGCCAGCGCGTCCTCGAGGTTCACCTGCTTGACTTTGAAGGGCAGATCCACGGTCGTGAGCTGAAGACGAAATTTCTGGAGTGGATTCGAAAGGAGAAAAAGTGTTCATCAGGAGAGGAACTCGTATCGCAACTTCGTGCCGACGAAGAAGAGTGTTTGAAACGAAAGGAAAAGTATTTTATCAAAGCATAACCTCCACTACGTAGGAGTTGCTATGCCGCTCGCGAAGGAGCAAAAGCAGTCGATCGTCAAGAAATTCGGAAGGACGCTCAAAGATTCCGGCACTGCGGAAGTGCAAATCGGACTCTTGACCGCTCGGATCAACGAGCTCTCCTCACACTTTGGCCAGCATAAGAGGGACCACCATTCTCGCGTGGGGTTGCTCAAGATGGTCGGAAAGCGTCGCCGTCTCCTGGACTACTTGATGGATAAAGATATCGAGCGATACCGCAGGGTCATCGCTGAACTCGATATTCGTAAATAAATGATTCATTCATAATTGAGAAGACAAACCTGATGGAGTACCGAAAAGAGTTAACGCTCGGGGGTCGTACCCTCGTCATTGAAACAGGAAGGTTGGCGAAGCAATCTGATGGTGCCGTCCTCGTGCGGTATGCTGATACAATTGTGCTTGCGACGGTCGTCAGTTCAAAAGAGCCGGCGGAGGCACAAGATTTCTTTCCGCTGTTTGTTGACTATCGTGAAAAACCCTCGGCGGCTGGAAAGATTCCGGGAGGATTCATCAAACGGGAGGGACGTCCAACGGAAAAAGAGACTCTCTCCGCACGCTTGATCGATCGTCCGATTCGCCCGTTGTTCCCCGACCACTACATGAACGAAACTCAAGTGATGGTGGCCGTTTTTTGCTCAGACCAGGAAAACGATGCGGACGTCTTGGGAGCCATCGGAAGCTCTGCTGCGTTAATGATCTCCGATATTCCGTGGGATGGCCCCATCGCCGAAGTCCGCGTTGGACGAATCAACGGTGAACTGATTCTGAACCCGACGTTCTCGCAGCTTGAGAATAGTGATATGGATATAGTCGTCGCGGGGACGGAGGATTCCATTGTCATGGTGGAGGGAGAAGCGAAAGAGATCTCAGAGAAGGATTTGGTGGAGGCAATCGAGTTTGCTCACGAGGCGATCAAGAAAGTAGTTGTGGTCGTGAACGAACTCGTTCAGGAATGCGGGAAGCCGAAGCGAGCGTTTCAGACGCCTGAGTTCAATCCCGAACTTGTTCAGGAAGTCGAGCAGTTTGCTTCTCTGCGGATGTCGGAGCTGAACCGTTCAGTTCTGTCCAAGGATGCGCGAAGCAACTTGCGGCAAGTTCTGGAGACAGAAACCTTGCGGCAGTTTGCGGAAAAGTATGCGGATCAGGAAAAATTAATTTTAGAAGGTCTCCGTGAGCTCGAACGGAGAGACATGCGGAGCATGATTCTCAAGGAAGGCAAGCGTCTAGACGTAAGAACAGTCACCGAGATTCGGCCGATCACGTGCGTCGTCGGTCTGCTACCGCGGACCCATGGTTCCGCTCTGTTCACGCGCGGTGAGACCCAGAGCCTGACGACAGTCACGCTTGGGACGAAGCTGGACGAGCAGCGGATCGAGGGGTTGGTTCCAGAGTATACGAAGCGCTTCATACTGCATTATAACTTTCCTCCGTACAGTGTTGGCGAGGTTCGCCGAGTCGTAGGACCGGGGCGGCGGGAGATCGGGCATGGCAATCTTGCGGAGCGTGCCCTCAGGAGTCTCGTTCCCGAAGAAACTGAGTTTCCGTACACAATTCGCGTGGTGTCCGATATTCTGGAATCGAATGGGTCCTCCTCGATGGCGAGTGTGTGTGCCGCTTCGCTGGCTCTGATGGACGCAGGTGTGCCAATCCGGAAGGCAGTTGCAGGAATCGCGATGGGACTTGTTAAGGAAGGCGACGACGTTGCAATCTTGAGCGATATCCTCGGCAATGAGGATCATCTCGGGGATATGGATTTTAAGGTGGCGGGCACGCGGGATGGAATTACCGCTTTCCAGATGGACATCAAGATCAGAGGAATTACGTCTGCAATTCTCGATCGGGCGCTCGATCAAGCTCGTGAGGGCCGCATGAACATCCTCTACATCATGGACCAGACGATTGCAGAGCCCCGACTCGATCTATCCCCCTATGCTCCTCGACTCACAACGATTCGAATTCCTGTCGATATGATCGGCACTGTTATCGGCCCGGGTGGCAAGACCATCCGGCGAATCGTTCAGGAAACTGGCGCGGAAATCAGCATCGAAGACGACGGTCGCGTTATCATTGCCTCCGTCAATAAAGAGCCGAGTGAGAAGGCGAAAGCGATTATCCAACGAATGGTGGAACTGCCGGAAGTGGGAAAGAGATACACAGGAGTCGTGAGACGAATCTTGGAATTCGGTGCATTCGTGGAGTTCCTGCCGGGAAAAGAAGGATTGGTCCATATTTCTCAAATCGATACGCAGCGGGTTAACAAAGTCAGGGATGTGCTGAAACTCGGCGATGAAATTGAAGTAAAACTGGTTGAGATTGACAGAGAGGGTCGATACAACCTAAGCAGAAAAGCGCTTCTGCTTCCGCCGGGAGCGGAGAAAGAAAAGAGGCATCGTGGCTATGGCGGTCACGGTACCGGGCGAGGCGGAGGCCATAGTCAGCGCAGAGAGCCAGCGAGAGAAAAAAGATAACACGCCTGGTCTCCTTCACGGGTACATCGTTGAAGCAACCTAGAAACCGCGTTATCCTGATTGTGTTGGACGGGTTTGGGATCGCAGAAAACCCTTCGGTCAGTGCGATCGCAAAAGCAAAAATGCCTATCATCGGCGATCTCTTCAGGAAATTTCCCTGGACTCCTCTCAACGCCTCGGGTGAAGATGTCGGGCTGCCTGAAGGTCAGATGGGCAATTCAGAAGTCGGTCACATGAATATCGGTGCCGGTCGTGTGGTGTATCAAGACATCACGCGGATCAGCCTCGCGATCCGCAGCGGCGAATTCTTCAAGAATCCCACACTGATCGGCGCAGTTGAGCACGCAAAGAAAAAATCCTCCTCGCTCCACCTGATCGGCTTGTTCTCCGACGGCGGCGTCCACAGTCATCTGCAGCATCTCCATGCCCTTCTCGAACTTGCACAGCGAAACGGGCTGCATTCTGTGTTCGTCCATGCATTGACGGACGGACGGGACACGCCTCCGGAGAGCGGCGTCGAGTACATGCGGCAGTTTCTTAGGAAGTCAGCGGAACTTGGAGTAGGAACGATCGCCACGATCATGGGCCGCTACTACGGAATGGATCGTGATAGCCGCTGGGACCGGACTGAGAAGGCATATCGAGCCATGACAGAGGGATTCGGCAAACCGTCGGAAGATCCCGTCTCGGCGATTGAAGGTTCGTACAGGGAAGGGATGACGGATGAATTCATCATGCCGATCGTCATCCAGAGGCATGGAGCCCCGGTGGCCAAAATCCAGG
>JBHHZW010000084.1:0-8218 GCA_046758305.1 Bacteroidota bacterium
GATCGCAAAACTGGGTACAGAGATCGACCTCAAGCTTGATCTTATCGAGCAGTTGACGAGATAATCTGATTTCAGCTTTTCATGTCATTCTAAGGAGAAAGAGCATGAGTTTCTCGAAACTCGTTTATGCCGCTCTCGGTGCATGCCCCTCGGTGTTGATATTCTCCGTTCTCTCGGTTCATGCGCAGTACAAACCGGTGACCGTCAGCGATGGAGGCGCAATCGCGGGAAAGGTCAAGTTTGTCGGCATGCCCACCATCGAAAAACTTGAGGTTGGAAAAGATACGCGGCACTGCGGAATCGCAAAGACATCTCCTCGTCTCAATGTGGATAAGAGCGGAGGAGTGAAGAATGCCGTGGTGATGCTTATCGATATCAAGAAGGGGAAGGCTATTGATGTCCCGGCAAAAGCCGTGATCGATCAAAAAGGATGCGAGTACATACCTCATGTGCAGGCGGTTTCTGTTGGAACCCAGCTCGAGGTGGTGAACAGCGATGCAATTCTGCACAATGTGCACGGATACAACCCTCAGGGAAGAACGCTGTTCAATATTGCCCAGCCGATCAAGGGGCAGCGGACATCGAGCAAACGGATGAGGTTGAAAGAGCCGGGCGTCTATTCATTCGCCTGCGATGCGGGCCATATCTGGATGAGCGCGTTTGTCGTGGTCGTGGAGCACCCGTACTTTGCGGTCACGGATGAGAAAGGAACGTTCAAAATCGAAAACGTTCCACCGGGAACCTACAAGATCAAGATGTGGCACGAGGGCTTCTCAATTGTGAAGAAGGACGTGAGCGGAGGGAAGATAAGGAAATACTACTTCGAGACGCCTTATGAACTAGTTCGAGACCTGAAAGTCAGTCCTCTGGAAGAGACGTTTGTCGAGTTCGAACTTGCCGCTCGTCAAGGCTGATGTTGACGTCGAAGGAATTCTTCAAGGACATGCGAGACCGAATTCGTAACATTCGGTGACATCACGTAGGGCTGCAACACAGTCAAGCATCAACCCTTTCCGGGGGATACGCCGGAAGAAAGAAGCCCGGATCGTGCGCTATATGTAATCCAGAGTACGGTATCGTCGCAAGCGGAAAAATCTTGTGGAGGCCCAAGAATATGAAGAACACAATTCTATTTTTCTTGCTCGTTTCGACATTGGCCGGACTGACAGGTGGTGCATACCCGCAGACCCAAGAAAAGGGGAAAAAGGCGGCGTTTTCCCAAGGCATCGGAGACCCACGGCTAGGGAAAAGGATCTATCGAAGAAAGTGTGCATTCTGCCATGGTACGAAGGGCAAAGGTGATGGAATGGTCTCAAGGTATGTTTTTCCCAAGCCCAGAGATGTCAGTCTTGGTGTATTCAAAATTACGTCCACGCCCACCGGCAGTCTTCCTACGGACCAAGATCTCTTTGATATGCTGACCCGCGGCCTGCCTGGCACCACCATGCCATCATGGGCAAATCTGAGTGAAAAACAGCGGTGGGATCTGGTCGCCTACATCAAAACGTTGTCGGATAGATTTAAATCCGAAGCCCCGGATGAACCAATCACGATTGGCGAGCCAAAGCCTCCTTATTCGGAGAGCTTGAACAACGGCAGGAGGCTCTACATCGATGCGAAATGTTGGGACTGCCACGGCGTCAATGGAAAGGGCGATGGCCCATCTTCTGATAATCTAACCGACGAATGGGGCTATCTAATCATTCCAGCCGACCTAACAATTTCGAGTAATTGGCGGGGAGGTAATCGCCCTCAGGACATCTTCCGAAGCATCAGCGTAGGCATTGGCGGAACTCCTATGCCGAGTTATCGGGATGCCTTGACCGAGGATGAAATCTGGGACCTTACAAACTATCTGCTCTCCATCATTCGAGAGTAGAACCTATTACAGTCCAGAGGGGCTCAGTACAAAGCTAATGTGTGGTCTCAATGAAGAAATTCTTCGGTACAATATAAGGAGCCATTCGCTATGCGTACATCGGGGAAAATGTGGCTGGGATCCATAAGTCTACTCTTTCTTTCCATGCAAATCTCTTTTCTGAGCGATACAGCCCAAGCTGTTCCCAGTTTTGCCCGTCGCTACAAATTGAGCTGCAGTACCTGTCATACTGTCTTCCCGGCAATCAATGAGTTCGGTAGGCTGTTCCGGGCGAAGGGGTACCGTCTTCCTGGCACTGGAGAAACCGTCCCGGGTGAAGAGCCCTTGCGATTGGGACCGAGAGGTCGCGACCGGGGGCCTAAAACGCCAAGCGAGATTCCATTCATAGACATCCCTGCGACTTCAGTTGCTTCCTTTCAAGTGATTTCCGACTTCCGGTACTCGCCAGATGCGGATGTCAACTCGGAATTCACGGGGATTCGATCCTTGGGACTTATCTTTGGTGGAGCGATGGGAAGGCGGTTTTCTTTTTTTGGCAACGTGGCTCTTTTCGAAGATGGCAAGTTCGAAGGGATTGACCGACTCTTCCTCCAGTACAACCGATCTTTGGCCTTCAACATCCGTGTGGGACAGTTTGAGCCACGGGCAATCTCTTTTTCAAACCACAGGCGCTTGCTTCGGATCACTCCGTACCTTCACGGCGTGTTCCCGGTGATCCCCGCGCATAACTTTTTAGGATTTTCGCCCAATCAGAAAGGAATCGAAACATTCGGTCGATTGACGGGACCGGCTGGGCAGGGAGACTTTGACTATGCCTTCGGTCTTGTTAATGGTGAGCCAGGGGGAGCTTTCGAGGCCTTGGAAGAAGCAGGAGGACCGGTCGGGGAATTGGTTCATGAGCTGGAGGAGGCCTATGAAGAGTCGGGCGGCGAATTCGATTTCAATAATCGCAAGGACTATTACGGACGGCTCAACTATAACATTTGGCTCAGGGGGGCATTGTCACTTGGATCGTTTTTGTACCGAGGTAACGGTGGATTCCTTGCCGATCCGGAAGATCCAGAAACCTTTGTCGAGGACGGCAACGATTTTGAACGATGGGGCCTGGACCTCAGATGGGAGCAGGAAAACGGATATTTGAGTTTGCTCGGGGCCGTCCAATTTAGTGATGACGAATTGGAGAGATCGATGTTTAACGATCTGTCTACAAGGATCGTCATGGGGGAGGTGCAAGCTTATATATACCCATGGTTGGTTCCGGGTTTCCGGTACGAGCGAATAGATCTTACAGACTTTCCTCCTGGGTTCCCAGGCGCTTTCGAGCGGTACACCGCAGACTTGCTGATGCTTCTGGCTTCCAATACGATGTTGATGATCGGGACTACATGGAGCAGTGAAGCGGCTCCTGATTTACCTCTCTTTGAGAAGTTCCACCGCGTTTCGTTTCACTTGGCCTTCTGAGTGGAACTCATATCGAAAGAAGAACGCACGTTGCAGTAACAATAGGTAACTGCATTGTGAAAACGAAATGCCTCCGATATGACTGAAGGAGGTCGATCATGAGCAAGACACTTGGTTTGCTATGCGCAGTATCCGCGGTCTACCTATCTGCCCTCTCAGCTGATTCCAAAGCTCAAATTAACCTCGGTATTGGCATCCGAGGAGGGATTTCCAATTTTGAAGATCCTATTGGATCCGGTCCCCAGCTTGGAGGGCATGTGAGAGTGAAAGCTGCCCCTAAGGTGGATGTCGAGGTTATGGCAGAGTTGTTCTCAAGTTCTTGGAACGAGAACCAATGGGAGGTGAGATGGAGGAATGTCCTCATCGGCGTAACGGGTAGTTACAATTTCTCTCTGCCTACAAAAACCGTGATCCCGTATCTTGGGGCGGGCATGTGTCTCCATCAGATATCCAAAGAGTTCTCAAGTGGCGCATTTGGTATAACCCCACCGGCCAAAGAATCCTCGTCTGAAGGCTGTTTTCACGCCTTGGGTGGCCTGAAGTTCAACTTGACTGCTATGCCCATCAGCATTTTTGTCGAAGGAAGGTATATGGCTGTGGGTGATGAGCAAACCCCTAACTTTCCTACCCTTCTAGGAGGACTTACACTGGATATATTGCGGTGAGTTATTTACTTGGAATTTGCCCGTTTGTAATGAAAGAGATTGCAGGCACATTGTTTAAAACGGCATAAGGGGCTTTGCTGCGCCAAACTTTCTTCATATGTTCGGTTCTCGTGAAGATGATAAGAGACATTAGATTTATGGTGATGCCATCATAGGGAGCGAGGTTAACCAACAGAGAAATAGATTACACGATCGAATTTATTCTTCTTTCCAATACTCAAAGTGATTAACTTAGAAGGGAAGGTGTCGAATCGAAATTGCTCCGAGGGTGAAATTATGCCAGAATCGAGAAGCGAATCTTCAGAATTCAGCATTTCCCGCTACTTTTTCCTGAAATACGTTCTTGCAATCATCGTGCTTGTGAGTATGAGTGGGTTTCTATTCTCTTGGTTGGTTAAAACCTATCTTATCGGGGCAGCGGAACGCTACTCGGTCTCGATTGCGAAGAATCTCAATGATCAGTTATACGAGCATTTCTTTCACCCGTTTAGAAAAACTCCAGAGACGTATAACCCACACGATTCAACGCATTTCGCCATCTTGGACGGGATTGCACGGAGATTCCTCGCACATCTTGACGTAACGAAGATCAACATTTTCAATCGGAACGCGGTTCTCATGTACAGCACTAACCCCGAAATCATTGGCGAGTCCACACCAGACAATCGCAAACTGCTAAGAGCTTTGCAAGGCGAACTCGTCTCCAGCCTTGAGCTTGCCCACGAGCCCCCGGACATCGTGTACGATACCCATCCTGTTGATTTCTTAGAAACTTATATACCACTGCGTGAGATGAGCCCTGATTTGCTGTACGAAGGAGAGATCGTTGGTTCTTTTGAAATTTATCAGGATGTCTCGAAAATATACAGCCAGATTTCTTCCCTTCGTGATCTCATCATTGTCTTCTTTGTGTTGATTGTTATGGGACACATCGGGATCGCTTTCTTTATCGCAAGACGGGGAGACAGGCTTCTGGCGAAAGAGCGAAAGCTGAAAGAGGAACTCGAGCTTTCGATCCGAGGGAAGTTAGAGGACATGGTGAAAGAAAGGACCCGCGAGCTTGAGGAAGAAAAGAGTAAGCTGCAGGTCATTCTCAACAATGTTCCGAGCGCTCTGATCTTGCTGGATAGGAATCTTCGCATCCAATCAGTAAGCGCTGCCTATGCCCCGATAACTGGCAATGCAGTTAGGGAGGCACGAGGAAAAGTGTGCAACCTTTGCGCTGATTTCGGTGTGCCGCGTGAACAATGCCCATCGCGGAAATCACTGTCATCGGGACGCATCGAAAGCCACGTGGTAAAGCGTGAGAATGGCAATGCCTGTTTCGAGCACACCTCTGTTCCAATCAAACAGGATGGGGATGTTGAAGCGATCCTCGAAATCATCACAGATATTACTGAAAGAAGGAGACTGCAAGATCAACTCGTGCGCGCCGAGAAAGCAACTGCCGTAGGTGAAATGGCTGCGGTGATTGCTCATGAAGTTCGAAACTCTTTGACTTCTGTCAAGCTCATTCTACAGTATTTTTCGGAGTCTCAAAAATTAAGGCGCCGGAAGGAGAAAGAATCCATCAAAGTTGCAATGAACTCAATGTACAGATTGGAAAGTATTGTGAATGATCTGCTGAATTTTGCCAAGCCCCGAGAGATGCATCTCATTGTTCAAGACGTCAATCAGGTTGTTCGGGAGGGTATCATATTTTCGCGACATCAGTTTCAAAGGAAGCGGATATCTCTTCTCGAAGACCTGTCCCCTCACCTGCCCAAGCTCACGATTGACGCGGTAAGTCTCAAAGAGGTCGTTGTCAATCTGCTGCTAAACGCTGCACATGCGGTGGCGGAAGGGACCGGTGTCGTCACCATCAAAACTGCTGCATCGGAATTCTCGGATACTCTTCGAGAGTCTCTAGCCGACTATCGATTCTTCCGCCAAGGGGCTGACTTCGCTACACGCAACGATCCTATCGGGGCGAACAACAACTTGGTTGAATTGAAGAAGGGGGAAAAGATCGTGACAATAGAAGTTGGCGATAATGGGTGCGGTATCGCCCCCGAAAATATCGGAAGAATTCTTGATCCCTTCTTCACAACGAAGACAGAGGGTACGGGTTTGGGATTGACAATGGTGAAGCGGGTGGTGAATGAACATGGCGGTGTTTTCCTTGTGGAAAGTCAGGAAGGCAGAGGCAGCACGTTGAAAATTGTCTTCCCAGTGAAACTGAAGAGGCAATGAAACGAGAAAAAATACTCGTCGTCGATGATGATCCGAATGTTCTTTATGCCATTCGAATGATTTTCGAGGAGGAAGGCTACGTTGTGGTTGAGGCTGAAGGTGGGCACAAAGGTATTGAAGTGTTTGGCGGAGAGAATCCTGGCCTCGTCTTTATGGACGTCATGATGCCGGATATGTGCGGGTTGGATGTGATGAAAAAGATAAGGGAACACTCTGACATTCCTGTCATCGTTATTACAGGTTACGGCACAATGGAAACCGCTATCAAAGCCGTGCAACTTGGTGCATACGAATACATAACGAAGCCTTTGGACGCTGAGAAAATTCGTTTGCTTGCTAAAAGAGCACTGGAAACTTTTCGGCTGAAGAAAGAAATCCAAGGACTGCGGCTGCAGCTTGACAGCCAGACTCAACCCTATACGGTTATTGGTAACACGCCAGCAATGCAAGAAGTGTATAAAGCAATCGGTGCTGTGACGACAACTCCGAACACGATGACCGTTCTTCTGCAAGGAGAAAGCGGGACGGGAAAGGAACTGGTGGCGAGGGCAATTCACAACAACGGTCTCCATGCTGCAGATCCGTTCGTTGTCGTCAACTGCACGGTGCTGCCGGCGGATTTGCTGGAAAGTGAGCTCTTCGGACATGAAAGAGGCGCCTTCACGGGAGCAGTTGAACGCAAGATTGGAAAACTTGAATTGGCTCGAAGGGGCGTAATCTTCTTTGACGAAATCAGCGAACTGAGTTCCAGGCTCCAAGCGAAATTGCTGCGCCTCCTACAAGAGCGTGAGTTTGAGCGTATCGGTGGTAACGACGCTCTGAGGGTCGAGGCGCGCTTCATCGTTGCCTCAAACCGAAATTTAGAGGAAGGTGTAAAGCAAGGAAAGTTTCGGGAGGATCTGTTCTTCCGCATCAACGTCATTACCATCCAGTTACCGCGTCTCCGTGAACGGAAAGAGGATTTACCACTGCTCGTCAACCATTTCGTGACAAAGTACAATGCGAGGTTAGGGAGGAATATTACGGCAATTGCAGCTGATGCGATGGAAAGGCTTACAGAGTACGATTTTCCAGGCAACGTTCGAGAATTTGAAAACATCATCGAGCGAGCGATGGTTGTGAACAAGGGGGATGTCCTGACTGCGGATGCATTGGGACAAACCTTTGCTGCCAAAGCTATCTCATCGCCAATCGAAGAAATTCCGATTACGACCCTTGAACTGGGAAAAGCACGTACGGAGCTTCTTGAGAAGTTCGAGAAGAAGTTCTTAGAAAAGCTATTGCTTGCGGCAAACGGAAGTATCACCGAAGCGGCAAAAATAGCAAAGATACAGCGGCAAAGTCTTCATCGCATGCTCAAGCGGCACAACCTCAGCACTCAAGAGTTTCATAAGAAGTAGGTGTCACCCAAGAGTTTCCTCCCGTCACCTCCTCAGTGACATTTAGCCCTACCTTAGGATTTTCCTATCCCGCGTTTCCGCTGTTTTGCGTCGTTGAATGGGGTTTTCTTTTTCTCTCGTGCTCTGGCACACCGCTTGCAGTAACTTCTGCGGAATGAAAGGCCAACCCCAAGTTCTTGTCGTCGATAACGACAAAAACATCCTTGCCGCTTTTCGCGTTTCGCTTGCCGGACGGGGTTGCCGCCCAATTATATGCAGCAATGCGGCAGATGCTTTGAGCAAAGTGAACCGCCTTCGGGTTGATGTCGTGGTCACCGAACTTCATCTCGATGGACTGGTTGAGTCCGGCTTTGCATTTCTCACAAATCTGCGACATGCGCACCCGCACCTTCCTATCATCGTCATAAGCTACCAGTTGGATGCAGAGGTGGAGAAAAGACTCAAGTCGATTGGAATCAATGCATTCTTTCCCAAGCCGCTTGAACTGCGCTCATTGAAACGGACGATAAAGTCGCTGCTAATGTCCGGAGGGGGGCACGGTTCACGGAAGCCGTAGAGTGCTATGCGATCGAAAAAGACAC
>JBHHZW010000085.1:0-8092 GCA_046758305.1 Bacteroidota bacterium
CTCGTTCGCGTGAAGGAGCGGAGTTCAAAGCTCCTTCGACTCGGCTTCCGAGCGGATAATGAGCGCAACGTACAAGGACTTGTCGAGGTTCGCGACGAGAACGTGTTCGGAACGGGGATGGAATTTGGAGTAGGTCTTTCGGGTGGCCCGCGGAATCGTCACATTCGCTTCGAGCATAAAGCGAACAGGATATTTCGAACCTATTTGACCTTTAACCTCAAGGGATTTCATCATTTCAGAGATGTCAACGTCTACTTCGACAAACCGATGACTCCTCGGAACCGATGGGTCCGAGAGAGGATCGGGGAGTATCAACTCTTGAAGTACGGGAGCTCGTTCACTTTTGGATCTCAGTTCGAACGGTTGGGGAGCGTTACCGCTGAGGCGCGCATGGAACAACAGGAGATTCGCGCCCTTTCCGGTACTGGTTACATCCCAGAGAAGTATTTCTTGGTAAGCATAAAGGTTGGATCGACCGTTGACACCCAGGACCGGTACCCGTTCGCGAGAGAGGGTATGGTGCTTACGATGTTCTACGAATCCGCGCTCAGCAGCCTTGGCAGCGACATCTCTTTTACAAAATTAGCGATCTCGTACGAGCTGTACAAATCGTTCCTCGGTTCCCATACACTGCATCCGAAGCTGACGGTCGGGCTGGCGGATGAGACCTTGCCGCTGGCGGAGCAGTTCAGCCTCGGCGGTCATCACTCGTTTTTCGGATTGCGGGAGGATGATTTTCGCGGACGTCAAATATTTCTCGTCAGTCTTGAATATCGCATTCGCCTGCCGTTTAAGTTGCTCTTTGATACGTATCTCTCGGCTCGCTATGACTTTGGGTCCGTGTGGAGAGATCCATCCGACATTAGTGTCAACACTTTTCGTCATGGCGTCGGACTTCAAATTGCTCTGGACACCCCCATGGGACCGGCCGAATTTGCTCTGGGACGGAGCTTTCTGTTCCGCACCGATTTGCCTTCCAGTCCCGTCAGTCTTGGTCCGTATGAAGGATATCTTACGATTGGCATCGAGCTGTAACTCTTCCTCCCAGACGTCCGTATGTCATAGATGTAAAGATCGAGGCATTGTATGAACTGGCTGAAGAGGCTTAAGGCGCAAAGTATCTGCATCCTCTTTGGAGCGCCTACTGCGGAGCGGAGAAGTTTATCTATTTTGTTATGAGGGATTGACCGAAGCGATGAACGATGATCGCAAGGAATTCGGGGACGCACGAGTCTTAGAGGTCCTCGAACAGTATCTGCGTTCGACGCCTGCTCGGATTCAGGGAGAAATCTTGAAGGAGATCAAACGGTTCCGCGGTAGCGCTGAACAGAACGACGATATAACACTGGTTGTCGTACGGGTAGAATGACAATTTGCAGGATTCTCGTACAGAGGGAAGGAAACGATACAATCGAAAGACCCCGTGATTTTTTTCATTGTGAAGCAGAACAATCCCTGGTGTCCAACCCCTTAGCCCACAATCTCGTACCGGAGGTATCCATGCGTAAGATTGCGTGTCTATTCACGATGGTCAGTGAACCTCAGAAACGCGCGTTAGGCTTGCTGTTCCTTCTATGGTCACCGTTGCTGGCGCAGGAGGTTCGAATCTCGGTTCCGTACACGAGATTTGTGTTGCCAAACGGAATGAATGTCATTTTGCATGAAGATCATTCCACCCCTAGGGTCAGCGTGAATCTCTGGTATCACGTCGGGTCGAGCCGTGAAAAACCAGGTCGGACTGGCTTCGCCCATCTATTCGAGCACATCATGTTCGAAGGATCGGGCAATGTTCCGGAGGGAAAGTTTGATGAGTGGCTGGAGGCCGCCGGGGGTGATAACAATGCAGGCACGAACAGCGATGGCACGATTTATTGGGAAGATGTCCCGAGCAACGCCTTGGAGCTTGCGCTCTTCCTCGAATCGGATCGCATGGGCTACTTGCTCGATGCGATGTCTCCTTCGAAGGTCGATGGTCAACGCGACGTGGTCAAGAACGAACGTCGTTTCAGGTACGAGAACCGACCCTATGGGATGTCCTCAATAATCATCGATGAAAACCTCTATCCCCCAGACCATCCATATCACTGGCCGACGATCGGTTCAATGGAGGATCTCTCAGCGGCAAGCTACGAGGATGTTGTCGATTTCCACAAGAAGTATTATGGTCCAAACAACGCAAGCATGGTGGTCGCTGGCGATATTGATCCAGTGAAAACAAAAGCAGCGGTGGAAAAATGGTTCAGTGATGTGCCCAGAGGTCCATATGTTCCTCCTCTTGATCCTCCTGTTGCTTACGTGTCAGAAGAAAAACGGATTGTGTACGAAGATCGCGTGCAGCTGCCCCGGCTCTACATGGGATGGCTCACGCCTCCATTCCTTACACCAGGAGACGCGGAGCTCGACGTTCTCTCGAGCGTTCTGGCCGGCGGGAAAAACTCCAGGCTTTACAAACGCTTAGTGTATGAACTTCAGATTGCACAAGATGTCTCCGCTGCACAGTTATCCAGTCGGCTTAGTTCCTTCTTCAGGGTCACCGCGACTGCTCGCGAAGGCCATACTTTGGAAGAGCTCGAGTCGGTCATTGAGGAAGAAATTAACCGCATTAAATCCGAAGGGCCGTCTTTGCGCGAAGTTGAGCGTGCAGTCAATCAATATGAAGCGAGTTTTCTCGACCGCCTGGAGACTGTCGGAGGGTTCAGCGGAAAGGCGGGACTATTGAACAGCTATTTCTTCCACACGGGAAATCCGGATTACTTTCAGGAGGACCTGGCGCGCTACAAAGCGGTGGAACCTAGCGATGTTCGTGCCGTTACGCTAACGTATCTCCGGGATGACGGTCTCGTCGTGCTGAGCATCGTTCCGCAAGGGAAAACAGAATTAGCTGCTCCAACAGACACGGAGGGCAGATAGTCATGCAAACATCCATTCAGCACCAACATAAGGTCTCTCCTATGAAGCAGATCGCTTCAACGCCTCAGGCATCTTCCGTCTTGAAAGGATTGATTGCCCTTCTTCTCCTTTTGCCCTCTGTAGCAGTTCCTCTCTATGGGCAGAAGCCTGACCGATCAGAACCACCCGAGCTTGGTCCGCCTCTGGTCTTGAGATTGCCTCCCATCGAGCGTTTTGCTCTTTCGAATGGGGTACAGATCCTGTTGATGGAAAAGCATGAAGTGCCTCTAGTGCAGGTCAATGTTTTGGTGAAAACAGGCAGTGCGATGGATCCCCCGGGAGAGAGCGGTCTTGCGAGCATGACAGCAGCAATGTTGGACGAAGGAGCTGGTAGCCGAGACGCTTTGCAATTGGCTGAGGCCATCGATTATCTTGGTGCAAGCATCTCTTCCTCGGCGGGGCAGCACGCGACCCTTATCGCACTTCATACGCCTCTCTCGAAGCTCGACTCGGCAGTTCCACTTTTGGCCGATATTGTCCTGCGACCTTCATTTCCCGAAAAAGAATTGGATCGCTTACGCAAGGAGCGGCTGACTACGCTGTTACAGTGGCGGGACGAACCTCGAGCCATTGCCTCAGTGCTTTTCGATCGTGTGCTGTTCGGTACGCAGCATCCTTACGGTCTGCCCTCCATCGGCAGTGAGAAAACCCTGCGGGCTATGAAAGTGCGCGACCTGAAGCGATTTCACAAAACTTACTTTCGTCCGAATAACGCCACTCTGATTGTTGTTGGAGATGTCACGAAGACTTCTGTTCTTCCCATGCTGGAGAGTGCATTCGGTGACTGGAAGCGGGGTGCAGCTGCGTCGGTCAACTGGCCGGAGGTTGCTCAAGTCGAAGACCGAACAGTCTATCTCGTGGATAAGCCAGGGGCCGCGCAATCGGAAATCCGCATAGGGAGGATCGGTGTTTCGCGGTTCACAGAGGACTACTTTCCCATTCTGGTCATGAACACGACACTTGGCGGGTCGTTCACATCAAGACTGAATCAGAATTTGCGTGAACAACATGGTTATACATATGGTGCACGTTCCGTGTTTGTCATGCGAGCGCTCCCGGGTCCCTTCTTGGCCACTGCCGCAGTCCAGACGGAGGTGACGGACAAGGCCCTGAGGGAATTCATGAAAGAACTCAAAGGCATTCTCCGGCCCATTTCTGATGAAGAGCTAACGCGCGCTAAGAACTACTTGGCGTTAGGTTATCCGGACAACTTTCAGTCAGTCGCCCAAATTGCGAGGCAACTGAGTGAAATTGTCGTGTACAACTTGCCCGATGATTATTTCAATAGCTATATTCAAAATGTCCTGGCAGTCTCCAAAGGTGATGTCACGCGTGTTGCGAGAGAATATCTCGATCCGGCGAAAGTGACAATCGTGGTTGTTGGTGACCGCAAGAAAATCGAGAAGAGTGTGCATGATTTGAAACTCGGGTCTCTGGTAGAGATGACGATTGAGGATGTGTTAGGTAAAGCACCAAAGCTGTAAAGAGAGTATTGAGAGAGAAGGAAAAGGTCAAGAGCCACTGAGCGGTTCTCTTCCCCCAGTCACATTTTCTGAGCGTCAAGACCTCCGCGGAAGGGGGAGGAACGTTGTCAGGACCCCTTTCCTCTCTGGTGAGCATTTCGTACATTTCGATCAGCGTATATACAGCAATCGACACGACTCTGGTATGGCGACCAACCCTCCACCCCAAGTTTCAGAATTTCCATCCGACAGCCTCGAGAAAGTTGCTTATTCGAGTGTGCAGGAAATACCGACGCGAGAGCCGAACGATCGGAATCGGCTGGGGTACTACGTATGGCGATGGCTTATGGAGAAAAACGGCACGTTCGAGCAGGCGATCAGAAACTCCGGGTCGCGAACGCTGATTCCTTATGAACAGGTCATCCCGATCGTGAAAGAAAACCTGCGCAAACGGGGCATCGAGTTGTAGGGTGGTTTTCGGCAATGCTCCGCGCACCGGAGGAAACCGAAATTCCTCCTTCCTTTGTGATCTGAGTAGCACCCTCCTTCCCCAACTATCTCTTCCTAACGGTCGAGATCAGGATGCGGAGAAAGGTGAGCAATCATGGAGTTAGGACTGGAGGATCGAGTCGCCATCGTTGCTGCGGCAAGTCAAGGTCTCGGTAGGGCTGCAGCAGCAGGATTGGCGGCTGAGGGTGCAAAAGTGGTGATCTTTTCGCGGCACAGGAAGGACATTGAGGCCGCAGCGCGCGACATCAGCAAGTCCACGATGAGCGAAGTCGTGTCTCTCATTGCTGATGTCACGAAGATTGGTGACATCGAGCGCGTTGTTAGAACGGCCGTCGAACGATTCGGCCGGGTGGACATTCTGATCAATAATGCTGGTGGACCGCCGGTCGCGCAATTCATGGATTTGGCGGATGAGCAGTGGCTTGAAGGGGTGAGCTTGACGCTGATGAGCGTTGTGCGCCTCACGCGCGAAGTCATTCCGCACATGCGGAAGCGGCGGTGGGGCCGCATCATCACCATTACCTCCGTCGCCGCAAAGCAGCCCATCAGTGACCTGGTGATCTCCTCCACGCTGAGACCGGGAATTCTCGGATTGACCAACGTGCTCGCCCGTGAGCTCGCCAGGGACAACATTCTCGTGAACAACGTTGCGCCGGGGTCCTTTCTCACGAAGCGTCAGGAGGAACTTCTCAAAAGTCGGTCAGCATCTCAGAACATGACTGTCGAGCAGTACCTGGCCGCACAGACCCGGAATATTCCCATCGGTCGATTTGGAACTCCGGAAGAGCTGGCGAACGTCATCGTCTTCCTGGCGTCCGAGAAGGCGAGCTACGTCACAGGCGCCACCATCTCGGTTGACGGCGGAGTCATCAAAGGGATTCTGTAATCGTAGCTTGTCTTCTGGAACTCATTTGGATGTGTTTCCGTTACGAAATTGTATCAAGCCAAAACTTCGTCATGTCGTCATGCTTCCTTCAAGGCTGTTCGATTGTGCTCGCGGTGACTTTGCTGTTGAGCTTGTTCGATATTCGCACGATCGGACAGGAATTTCAACGGGGTCTTACTCCCTCTCCTTCTCTGCACTGCTCGCAGCAAAACAAGGGCGAGTGTTGCTGCATCGGGTGGTGCAGTACGAAGATCGCCAAGCGTAGCGGTCTGATGTTCACAGAGAACGATTGCAGCTCATCCTCAGCGGTGTTCGCGACCGCGTCGGTCGAAAAATTCACTCTTCATTCTCGACTTGACCTTCTGGTTTTTTCTTCCGAGGACCGATACTCTGGTTTCAATCACACACGATCTACTGAGGGCTTTCTCCCGAGACTGTTGCGGCCTCCTCGACCCCCTCTCTCATGACCTGATCGCACTGTTGCCGAGTATCGTGGCAATGGTGTGTATTCTTCTGTCCTTTCGTTCACAACCCATCAATTCCCTGAACATGGGAGGCTGCAATGCACAGTGCAACTGTACTTGTCTCGGTCGTTGTGTTCGCGCTCTTGCCGGTCCATGCCCTTGCGCATCATGGCAAGGAGTACCTCATCACCTCAACCTACAAGACACCGGAGCGCGGTAGTTTCTTTTTTCTCTGGTCGTCCCAATATACTAGTTCCAGAAACTACGAGAGAGAATTTGAATTCGAGCCGGGCCTCCTCTATGGTCTCACAAACCGATGGAGCCTAGAGGTCCATACGCACCATGCCTTGTCGACCCTCGATTTCGAGATGGAATCGATAGCGCTGGAAACGCGAGTTCGGCTGTTCGGCCCGGATGACAGTCACGGGGAGGAGTTTGAAGACTCTCATAGAGGAAGAGATCCCTTCTCGGTGGCAGTACTGTTGGAGTACGAAAAAGGTTTCGGAGAAGAACTCGACGCCCTGGAGGGACGAGTGATCGTCGGGAGACAGTTTCGCAGCATTTCACTCGTGGCGAACGTAATTGGGGAGAGGAATCTTGAGGAAGGAGAGAAAGTGCACTATCGGTACACTATCGGAGTCAAGAAAAATTTATCGTCCGCGTTCGGTTTCGGATTAGAGCTCGATGGTGGGTTACATAAGGGAAACGGGTTCAGCCTGACTCCAGGTCTCTACGGGGTCATTACGTCGGGATTTGACTACAGGCTGGGACCGTCATTTGGGTTTGGAGGTCGGTCTGAGGAGTTTGAGCTTCGGGCAACGCTCTTGTTTGAGCTATAAGAAAGTTCGGAGAATCCAGGAGGTCGGTTTCTCCCCACGGGCCTTGTTGTGGAAATTCGTCCACTAAAGGGTCACATAGGTGCTGCACGCCGACGACATCCAAGGATTGGACTCAATTTGGATACCACCGTACCTCTTCATAGCATGATAGCCGCTGAGAAGCGTCCAACCGTTCGGTAGTCTTCGGTTTCCTGTCTTGCGGAAAACCTGATTCTTATGTAGATTCAATAAATTTTCTAAGTGTTCTTTCTCAGCTCGAGCTCACCATGACCGAAAAGCAATTCGTTCGTTTGATCGAACAGTACAAGCGTGCGTGGGAAGAAAAGAACGCGGACCTTGCCGCGGACCTCTTTACCGACGACATCGAGTACCCCGAATCTCCGTTCGATTCTCCCGCCTCCGGCATCGAGGGACTGAAACGATACTGGAGACAAGCCACTGCTGGTCAGACCGATATCCATTTTTCATACTCGAATATGTTCCTTGACGGCGTGCGCGGCGCGTTAGAGTGGGAATGTACATATCGGAAGACGGCGACGGGAACGCGAGCCGCGTTGAAGGGCGCAATGTTCTTTCAGTTTGAAGGTGCCCGCATCAAACAATTTCGAGAGTACTGGCACAAGAAAGAGGAATGAAGCTCCTTGAGCAGAAAGTTGCCATTGTCACCGGAGCGTCTCGCGGGCTGGGTAGGGCGTTGGCGCATCGGTTTTCCGGTGAGGGTGCCAGCGTGGTGATCTGTTCTCGTTCCGAGAGGGATATTCATTCCGTTGAGCAGGAAATTCAAGGTGCAGGTGGTGAGTGTGTTGCTCTGGCTGCCGATATCAGCAGGCCCGCAGACGTTGAAGACCTCCTTGCGGCCGTTTTCAATCGATTCGAACGTGTCGATGTGCTCGTGAACCATGCGTCACGGTTGGGACCGCGAGAAGCGGTGCTGAAGTATCCCTATCGCGACTGGCTCGATGTTCTGGACGTGAACCTCAC
>JBHHZW010000086.1:0-7957 GCA_046758305.1 Bacteroidota bacterium
AGGACCTCTTCCTTGTCCGTGTAGAGAATGGCGAGTGGGTCGCCGATGTCGACCGGGTCGCCGACCTTCTTCTTGAAGACAATGCCGGCTTTCGGGTCGACCTTCTCTTCGAGCTTCGTGCGTCCAGCACCTAGCGCACAGCTTACCAGGCCGACTCCGCAGGCGTCCATCGAAGCGACGTATCCTCGTTCGGGACTCTTCACTTCCATCGACAATTTCGAAACGGGATAGCTCTCGAGGTTTTCGACTACCGAAGCGTCCCCGCCTTGTCGCTTCACCAATTCCAGAAACTTCTGGTACGCCTTTCCCGACTTCAGGACCTCGCGAGCGATCTCGATTCCCGCCTCGATCGTTGTCGCCTTGCCCCCAAGCATGATCATGGCTCCGGCAAGGACATATGTGAGCTCCATAAGCTCAGGATGGCCCTCCCCCCGGAGACAGTGCACAGATTCCGCGATCTCCAGCCAATTGCCGACAGCATATCCAAGCGGTTCGTCCATCCTTGTGAGGAATCCGACAGTTTTTTTGCCATACTGCTTCCCGATCGCGACGAGTGTCTTTGCGAGTTGCAGTGCATCATCGGGGTTTCGCATGAAGGCACCGCTCCCTGTTTTCACGTCGAGGACGAGCGCGTCGATTCCCTCAGCCAACTTCTTACTCATGATGCTTCCCGCAATGAGGGGTATGCTCTCAACGGTGCCGGTGACATCACGTAACGCATACAGTTTTTTATCGGCCGGAGCGATGCTTCGTGTCTGACCGATCATCACAAGTCCGATCTCAGCGATCACTGCTCTGTATTCTTCGATGCTCAAGTTGGTACGAAAACCGGGAATTGACTCCAGCTTATCGAGCGTTCCGCCCGTGTGCCCAAGGCCTCGTCCTGAGATCATCGGGACCGGTATCCCACACGCAGCGACGATGGGGGCAAGAATCAGTGAGATCTTGTCACCCACCCCTCCGGTGGAGTGTTTATCGACCTTCAGCCGGGGAACATGCGAGAGGTCGACGACCTCACCGGAATGAAGCATGACATCCGTTAGTGAGACCGTTTCATCAAAATCCATCCCGCGAAAATACACCGCCATCAGAAAAGCAGACATCTGATAGTCAGGAATGCGGCCGGAAACGTAGGGAAGGATGAAGCTTCGAAGTTCCTCCTGAGAAAGCTTCTTCCCGTCGCGTTTCTTGCGAAGTATTTCGGCAGGGATCATGTGCAGGGGTGGAAAAAGGATTGGAGATGAACGCCGGACATCAACCCCGCCTTCTCTATGAGACCCTAGGTCAGCGGGGCCATCCGGGCTCAACTTTCCACCTTCACCACAAATCTTCTTCCGCACTTGTTGCACTGGAACTCGACAGTAACCCAATTGTTACGCTCGTAGTAGCTGAGCTCAGCAAGCTCACCTCCACATTCGTTCCGGATGCACTGCTTGAGATTCAGACGATACAGCCGTTCCTTGGGATAAAAGTCCATGTCCCGATCTCTTTCCATGTTCCACCTCAAGGTGCTTCTCTACATGACTCAGCTGGGTCTGCCCCTACGACTAAATCATTATACGTCAAAATGGGGGCAGTGCCCGTTCCAACAACATAAATCTACGATGCGTACGGAATCATGAAGTTGGAACGGCAATATTCAACGTAGGAGGCGATCTCCCATCAATATACCCACGATTGTCTTACCATCGACAATTTCACCGCGGTCGATCATGGCGACAGCGTCACCGATGGAAAGTAATTGAACTTTCAAGCTCTGCTCTCCCTCCTCCAGCTTTTGTCTACTTGCATCTTTTTCGATGCCCGTCGCGAGAAAAATGTGAAGGATCTCGCTGCAGAACCCAGGTGTGGTATAGATTGAGGTCAATTTTCTCCAAGTTTTTGCACGATAGCCTGTTTCTTCTTCCAGCTCCCGCTGCGCGCACACAAGGGGGACTTCTCCCGGATGGAGTTTTCCTGCAGGCAGCTCGTAAATCACGGCATCGATGGGATATCGATATTGTTTCACGAGGACTATCTGACGGTCAGAAAAGGCTGCAAGAATGACAGCTCCGCCGGGGTGTTCCGCGATTTCACGCACAGATCGGTTCCCGGAACGGTACTCGATCTGGTCCACGATCAGGTTGAAGACTTTCCCCTCGTACAGGCGTTTTCGTTCCAGGACCTTGATGTTCATCGCTCGAAAGGAGATGTTCTGAGTCAGGTCGTGGCGCGACTTCCCGGCTTCATCAGCTCCAACCCCTGCCGGCAAAGCGGGCAATTCCTCGGGTCGTAGGAAATCACGTCTATCTGGAGGACCGAGAAGGGAGACTTCTCGTGCGCTGCGCTGAATTTTGCCTTCCCTCCACTGCGATCTACGATGCATCCAACGCCGAAGATAATTCCTCCCGCATTCTTGAGCATATCGATCACCTCATAGACCGATCCACCCGTCGTAATGACGTCTTCACAGACCAGCACCCGCTCACCCGACGCCACATCGAATCCTCGCCGCAGTCGCATCAACCCGTCCTTCCGCTCCGCGAAAATTGTCCGCACCCCGAGCTGCCGGCCGACTTCTTGACCGACGACAATACCACCGAGGGCTGGCGAAGCGACAACGTCGAAACTGCTGCGGGAAAAATGTCCCGCGATTTCCCCACAGAGCAACTGCGTGTACTTCGGGTACTGAAGGACTCTTGCGCACTGGAAGTACTGGGGGCTGTGCAATCCGGAGGTTAGCTGGAAGTGTCCTTCGAGCAGCGCACCAGTTTCCTCGAAAATCTTCAGAATGTCTTCTTGCGTCATGAACGAAGATCTTTTCGAACCACGAACCGCGTTCCGTATTCTTCCTCGGAGAACGTCAGTGTTTTGTTGTCCACAAGTTGAGTATTCAATCCAGACCGCACCATAGCGTCCCAGTCGTAGGAAAATTTTCTCTCGAGACGGAGGGGCTGTTTAGGAAATATGCACCAGAGCGCACCATCTTGTTTGATCTTTCGTTCAACTGCTCGGAAAAAATTATCGAGGCGCTCGTCTCGTTTCATCCATACAATGACGACATCAGCTGGTTCCACCGAGAGCTTCGTCCCAACGCGAACCGAGCGGCCCACCTCCTGCATCAGTCGTTTTCTGAACTCGCCGGGAGCGTTCATCAAAACAACCATAGACCCGCTCCTGATCCCCAGCTTCTGAGCAAACGTGCACGGGTCCATTATGACAATTCAAGCTCATCCAACGCGTCGAGCATCTCGCTCCGAGCGTGCGTGTCGCCAGTACTCATCGCGACCTCGATTCCTCTTTGCAGGATAGCAATAGCCTCATCGCGCCGTTCGAAGTCGGCATAGAGGTATCCGAGCTGTTGGTAGGCAGGTACATAGAGACGGTCACGGCCCAGCAAGTCCTCCAACTGTTCGACGGCCTTCGCAAGTTCGTGCTGGCCGACGTACTCCATCGCAAGAGCGTATCGGGTGAACGAATCGTTCGGATCTTGAGCAAGGAACTCTTTCAACGCTTCGAATCGAGATTTGGCCATTATCCGAGCAATTCGTCGATCATTACTGCCAGCTTAAAATCTTTTTCCGTCAACCCACCGGCACTGTGGGTCGAGAGAGAGAGCTTGACCTTGTTCCAACGGATGTCGATGTCCGGATGATGGTCCATTCCTTCCGCAACGAGCGCGACAGAATTCACAAACCCCATCGCACGCACAAAGTCTTTGAACTGATACCGCTTCCCGATCTCCTTCCCCTCCAACTTCCACCCGTTCAGCTTTCTTAACTGATCCTGAATTTGTGCTTCGGAGAGAAGCCCCATCGTCATCCTCCCCTTCTGAGATCGTTGTTTGTGCCGTGGGATCTTGTCGTCGACAACGGAAGTTAGCAGAGCAAACGCGCGTTACGCTGGAGAGTCAAAATCCTGGAGTTGTCACCGCGACAGTTCATTGCTGTTCCGCGCACTTAATTCCTAGTATAGCTCAATCGTTGCAGCGCTCAATATATGAAAAAGTGGCCTGCGATGCCAGCGGAAATCGGAGGCCCGACGGCCTCTCTGCTTCGACGCCGACCCCGTGCAGTTGCACGAAACGGCTGAAGAGCGACCTGCATCCGAATGTGGTGTTTTTCACTCCATACAATTTTGAACCGAAGAAAACTTCCGCCAGGAGCAATGGAGGTCAAACGGCGCCCACATACACCAGCGAGATGGGACCCAGTTTACAAAAAGTGCTCTGATAGGCTGCCAAGACAGCTACCCTTGTGAGCTAGCGCACAGCCAGAACGGCTTGGGCTCTATATCATAGGGTTGAGCGACGGAGCAGGATCAAAGGTGCGGTGCCGTTGTGCACAGTACGGAGGGCTTCCACAGTGAGCAAACTGACGGTGAACAAGAAGGCGTTCGTGAAGTGGCTTGTCTGGGATCTATTGCTGATTTTGCTGTTAGCCCTCAACCTTGTGGTCGGTTAAGATAAAGAGGACGAGCGATTGGTACTTGCTTCTTCCCGTCCTCGCGCGGTGCAACACGCCAGCTACTAACCTCTAGAACACCATACGCCTCTCCTGCGCCCTCACCTGTCTCTCCCATTCTCTCCTGTACACGATGTGACTTAAGTCGATGGCATGGTCGATCGCCAAGACTCCGTTGATGTGGTCGATCTCATGCTGAAGAAGTTCGGATAGGTCACCTTCCGCAAGCAGATGTCGCGTTCTGCCCTCGATGTCCCTGAACTTGACCGTGATGCGCATCCTCCGACGCACTTTGACGACGAGTTCAGGAAACGAGAAGCAGTCATCCCAGAGCACCATTGTCCGACGGCTGCGTTTCACGATCTCCGGATCGATGAGGGGAAATCCGTCATCGTAGATATCCACCGGTCGATTCATGTTAATAAAGATGATGCGTTTCGCTACTCCGATCTGCGGAGCTGCGATGCCGCGGCCGAAGCCACGAGTCGCTCGAAAATTTTCGAGTGTATCGCTTAGATCCTCGATCGTTCGGACATCATCCGCGCCGACATTCCTACCGACGCGTTTGCACTGTTTCCGCAGGATCGAGTTGCCGAGCAAGCAGATTTGACGGATGGCCATCGAAAGCTTCCTGTCAGTTATGCGAAGTTAAATGGATCAGCTCTTCGTACCTTGCCCAGCTTCTTGCCGAGAAATCGCTCCCCTACCTCGGTGAACTTGTCCGGTATGTCGCTGACAAAGAAATCCAGATTCGGTCGATCAGTGCTCAGATTTCTCAATTCACGCTCTTCGAGGATGCGCTCCACTTCGGCCGCCAATGCCTCCCCGGAGTCAATAAGTGCCACGCCCCCATCGACAACTTTTCGAATCACTTCTTTCAGAATTGGATAGTGGGTACACCCGAGGATCAGCGTATCGATCTGCTCCGATTTCAAAGGGAACAGGTATTCTCGGGCGACGAGCTCAGCAACTTGGTGATCGCTCCAACCCTCCTCTGCGATCGGGACGAAGAGGGGACACGGTCTGCCAACGACGTGGACAGCGGAATCGAGCTGACGAATTGCATGGACGTAGGCTTTGCTTGAGATCGTACCTGCGGTCCCGACCACGCCGACACGCTTGTTCCTCGTCGCGACCACGGCGGCTCGTGCACTTGGATAGATGACGTCGACGACTGGCACACGGGCTTTTCTCTGCACCACATCGAGCGCAACCGCCGACACCGTGTTGCAAGCAACGACGATCATCTTCACGTTTTTCGAGAGAAGGAAGTCTGCATCCTGCGCGGCGTACTCCCGTACGACCTGCGCCGACTTTGGTCCATAAGGCACACGGGCCGTGTCACCAAAATAGAGGATGTTCTCGTGCGGCAAACGATCGAGCAAAGACCGAACGACTGTCAATCCGCCAATGCCTGAATCGAACACGCCGATCGGCCGTGAGTTTTGTGCATTCGGCATCCTCTGATTCCTCTCTAATCTCGATGCTTCTGCTATCCGCCAATCTTTTTTGCGCGTCACCTTGCCCGCACGGATGGCCACCACGGACAACTTGGGCCCTTCCCGACAAACTGTGGATCTCGACTGGCTGAATCTGCTTAGTGGTGCGGCCCTTGGAAAATATCAAAGCAAGTGAAGAAAGGCAAACGCATTGAATGCAAGAAGGGAAATTTGTATATTCCGCGTGAGCTACAGAAGGTGCTGGACTCCAATGCGTTGAGCATTTCAGCCTGTGGCTTGCAGCCTGAACATGAAGTGGCGAAGCCGCCTTCGGCATGGGGTGGCTGAAACTTGAGTGGGATCGACTGGAGTGGCCCCGGGGGCCTGTCGTTCAACGAGAACAATTCGCCGGTCGTGAACGGGTCGATTCACCTGATGAGTCGAGGAGTGAATTATGGACCAGGAAGTGATACAACGCTACGGCCTGGAGCATCACGGTATACGGAACGCAGCAGCGATCTACTGGAACCTCTCCACGCCGTCCCTCTACGAGCAGGTGGTTCATCGCCGCGAAGGCATTGTCGCCCACCTGGGGCCGCTCGTCGTCAGGACAGGCCATCACACAGGACGATCTCCGAACGATAAATTCATCGTCAAAGAACCGTCGAGCGACAGCAAAATCTGGTGGGGGAAAGTCAATCGACCAATTGGTCAGCATCAGTTCGACGGGATTTATGATCGTTTGCTTGCTTATCTTCAAGGAAAAGACGTTTTCGTTCAAGACTGCTACGCTGGCGCTGATTTGAAGTATCGTATTCCGATCCGTGTGATCACTGAGAGTGCTTGGCACAGTCTGTTTGCGCGGACGATGTTCATCCCCGTCCACGATAAGAAGGCTTTGGAGTCCCACATCCCTGAGTTTACGATCATCAACGTCCCGAGTTTTCACGCCATCCCTGAGGTGGACGGCACCAATTCAGAGGTTTTCATTCTTGTGCACTTTGGCAAAAAGCTGGTTCTCGTCGGCGGCACCAGCTATGCAGGGGAGATCAAGAAATCTGTGTTCACGATTCTTAATTACGTCCTGCCTCTGAACCAGGTCCTGTCCATGCACTGTTCGGCGAACGTCGGGCCCGATGACGACGTTGCAATTTTCTTCGGCCTCTCCGGTACCGGCAAGACGACGCTTTCAGCGGATCCAGAGCGGAAGCTCATCGGCGATGATGAGCACGGATGGAGTGACCGCGGCGTATTCAATTTTGAAGGAGGTTGTTATGCAAAGGTAATTCGCCTTTCTCCTGAAGCTGAACCGGAGATCTATGCATGCACGCGCAAATTTGGGACCGTCCTTGAAAACGTTGCCATCGACATGGAAACGCGGATGCTCGACCTCGACGACGCCTCGCTCACGGAGAACACGCGCGCGGCGTATCCGATTTCATATATCGAAAATTGCGTAGACTCAGGCTCCGGTGGACATCCAAAGAATATCGTTATGCTTACCGCCGACGCCTTCGGCGTGATGCCGCCGGTCGCAAAGCTCACGCCGGCGCAGGCCATGTACCATTTTCTATCCGGTTACACTGCCAAGGTTGCCGGGACAGAAAAAGGGCTCGGCAAGGAACCCCAGGTAACGTTCAGCACATGCTTCGGTGCGCCGTTCATGGCCCTTCATCCGAGCGTCTACGCAAAAATGCTCGGCGAAAAAATAGCCAAACACAGAGTTAACTGTTGGCTTGTCAATACTGGATGGAGCGGCGGCCCTTACGGAGTGGGTCAACGTATGAAAATAGCTTACACGCGGGCCATGGTGCGGGCGGCATTGAAAGGAACACTCTCCAAGGTGCCGACAGAGCCCGACCCGATATTTGGCGTGCACATTCCGGTCTGGTGTGACGGAGTTCCGTCGGAAGTCCTCAAGCCCTGGAACACCTGGAAAGACCCGAAGGCCCATCGGGAAAGGGCGAGGGACCTAGCTGCAAGGTTTAACAAGAACTTCGACCAGTTCGCCGCGGATGTGACGGAGGAGATTCGCGCCGCGGGGCCTCAGTCTATCTGAGCTAACCGCCGTACACG